>NZ_QBIZ02000021.1:0-78686 GCF_003057735.2 Pseudomonas sp. RIT411 | reverse complement strand
GTGATCGGTTCGGGGTAGCCCAGGCGCAGACTCAGGTGACGCACCAGAGACTCGCGGACCTCGTCGAAAGCTAGTGGCCCGGTCACCAGATCGCGGAGCTGGGTCATGGCCAGGCCGGCATAACCGCAGGGGTTGATCCGGCGGAAGGGTGCCAGATCCATGTCAACGTTGAGCGCCAGGCCGTGGAAGGACCGGCCATTGCGGATGCGCAGCCCGAGGGAGGCGATCTTGGCGCCGTCCACGTAGACACCCGGCGCATCGGCTCGGGCCGCGGCCTGCACGCCCCAGTCGGCGAGCAGCGCGATCAGGCTGTCTTCCATGGCGCTGACCAATTCTCGCACGCCCAGGCCCTTGCGGCGAACATCCAGCAGCACATAGGCGATGAGCTGACCGGGACCATGGTACGTGACCTGGCCGCCGCGATCGACCTGCACCACCGGAATGTCGCCCACGGCGAGCAGGTGCTCGGGCTTGCCGGCCTGGCCCTGGGTGAAGACCGCGGGGTGCTGCAGCAGCCAGAGTTCGTCGGGGGTGGCCGGGCCGCGCTCATCGGTGAAGCGGCGCATGGCCTCCAGGGTCGCCTCGTAGGGCCTCAGGCCCCAGCGGCGCACGCCCAGGCTGGCCGGGGCGGGAGTGGTCATCAGATCACCATGTGCACGCGGCCGGTGGCGCGCAGGTCCTGGTGGATGGCCTGCAGCTGGTCCACGCCGGTGGCGGTGATGAGCACCTGCACGGAGAGGAAGCGGCCGTTGCGACTGTCGCGGGTCACCAGGGTGCCGCGATCCAGATCCGGGGCGTGGCGCTGGACGGTGTCGAGCACCAGCTCGGCGAAATCGGCACCGGCATCGCCGATCACCTTGATCGGATAGCGCGGGCAGGGAAATTCGATCTTGGGGGGTTTAACGTCTTCGGTCATGCGGACTTCCAGGCCGAGCTCTGTCGGCAGGGGGTGAAAGGCCCGCAGATGCGGGCCTTTCCAGGGTGACGGATCAGTTGAACAATCCGTAGAAGAACAGGCGAATGCTATCCCACAGGCGACGGAAGAGGCCACCCTCCTCGACCGGCTGCAGCGCGACCAGGTCGGCGGTGTGCACCACCTTGTCATCCAGCTTCACCTCGACCTTGCCGATCACCTGGCCCTGGGCGATGGGCGCGATCAGCTGCGGGTTGAGCACCATCTCGGCGTGCAGCTTCTTGGCCTGACCGCGCGGCAGGGTCATGGTCAGGTCGTTGGCCAGACCGGCCTGGACTTCGCGGCTGTCACCCTTCCATACCGGCGCCTTGGCCAGCTCGGTGCCCTTCTTGTAGAAGGACTGGGTCTCGAAGAAGCGGAAACCGTAGGTCAGCAGCTTCTGGGTCTCGGCGGCGCGGGCCTGTTCGCTGTTGGTGCCGAAGACCACGGCGACCAGACGCATGCCGTCGCGCACGGCCGAGGCCACCAGGCAGTAGCCGGCTTCGTCGGTGTGGCCGGTCTTCAGACCGTCGACGGTCTTGTCGCGCCACAGCAAGAGGTTGCGGTTTGGCTGCTTGATGTTGTTCCAGAAGAATTCCTTCTGGGAGTAGATGGCGTAGTGCTGGGCATCGGCATTGATGATGGCGCGCGCCAGGATCGCCATGTCGTGGGCCGAGGAATAGTGATTCGGATCCGGCAGACCGGTGGCGTCCATGAAGTGGGTGTTCTGCATGCCCAGCTTCTGCGCGGTGGTGTTCATCATGTCGGCGAAGGCGTCTTCGCTGCCGGCGATGTGCTCGGCCAAGGCGACGCTGGCGTCGTTGCCGGACTGGATGATGATGCCGTGCAGCAGGTCACCGACCGACACCTGGGTGCCGACCTTGATGAACATCCGCGAACCGCCGGTACGCCAGGCGTGCTCGCTAACGGTGACCATGTCCGATTCCTTGATGCGACCCCGGTTGATTTCCAGGGTGGCGATGTAGGCGGTCATCAGCTTGGTCAGGCTGGCCGGCGGCAGGCGCTGGTCGGAGTTGGATTCGGTGAGCACGGCGCCGCTGTTGGCATCCATGAGAATCCAGGCCTTGGCGGCCAGCTGGGGCGCCGCCGGAACCATTGTCTCGGCCGCCCAGACGGCCGGGACACAGGCGATCGTTACTAGGAGGAGCAGGCGTCGAGCGAGTTTTGCGATTGTCATCCGAATCTCTGAAAGGTTGGGGTATGGCAGGAGCAGCGGACCCAGACCGCACGGTCCACGACGATCCGCGCGAGGCGGATCACGACGGCTGGGGCCGGCGACTGGGCGTCATGAAGCATCCCTGCTTCAATCCGGTTGCACGAGAGACGCCTGACCCAGACGGGCCACGCGTACGCTGTTCTGGAGCTGGGAGACCTCAGCCGGCTGGACCGGTCCGAGGCGGACCCGATGCAAGGTCTGCTGGTTGCGCACCGTCGAACTGATGAACACCGGGGCACCGGTCAGGTCGCTGAGCTTGTCCTTGAGCAATTCCGCAGCGTCCGGATTGGCGAAGGCCGCCACCTGCAGATAGAGCCCAGCGGCTGGGACAGAAACGTTTTTTTTTGCGTCGACGGCCGCGGGCGTCACCGGCTCGGCGTGCTGGTTGACCGGTGGCGTATAGGTCTCGATGGCGCCGAAGGTCTGGGTCTCGGTGGTCTTCTGGGCCACCGGCGCCTGGCGCGGCTGGGCCAGTACCATGGGCACCGCCTGGCCGCGCTGGGCCCAGTACTGCTGCGGATCTATGCCTTCGACGCTGACCCGGGCGGTGCCGATCTCGGCGTAGCCGAGCTTCTTGGCCGCGGCAAAGGACAGGTCGATGACCCGGTCGGAATAGAAGGGGCCGCGGTCGTTGACGCGCAGGATCACACTGCGGCCGTTGTCCAGGTTGGTGACCCGCACGTAGCTGGGCAGCGGCAGGGTCTTGTGCGCCGCGGTCATGCCATAGAGGTCGTAGGTCTCGCCGTTGGCGGTGGCCTGACCGTGGAACTTGGTGCCGTACCAGGACGCGGTGCCGGTCACGCGGTAATTGCGCGAATCGGTCAGCGGGAAATAGGTCTTGCCCAGCACGGTGTAGGGATTGTTCTTCAGCGGCCCGTTGTAGGGCATGGGCACGGCGTCGGGAATGCGGCTGACGTCCACGTCCCACCAGGGCGCGCCGTCACGGTGCGGACGCAGGTAGCCACCCGGTCCGGCCACGCCCTTGCTGGTCGGCTTGGGCGCCTGGCTGGAACAGCTCACCAGCAGCAGGCCGAGGCCCAGGCAACCGGCCAGGCGCGCCAGGGCAGTCAGGCGCATCACGGCTTGGCACCCTCGGCGGCATGGCGCTCGGCGATGGCATTGGCCAGATCGGTCACCGCCATGGCGTACATGACGCTGCGGTTGTATCGGGTAATGGCGTAGAAATTGGGCAGGCCCATCCAGTACTCCGGTCCCTTGTCTCCGTCGAGGCGGAACGAGGTTACACGCAAATCGTCACGCAGGGCAGGGTCTTGGGCGTTCCAGCCCAGGGCGCGCAACTCGGCGACGCTCTTGACCGGCTCGATGCCGGCCACCACGCCCTCCTCCACCCGCTCGCCGCTGACCTGGGCGCGAATGGCGGTGGGACCGCGTCCGGACCAGCCGTGGCGCTTGAAGTAGTTGGCCACGCTGCCGATGGCGTCGGTGGGATCGGACCAGATGTTGATGTGGCCGTCGCCGTCGAAGTCCACCGCATAGGCGCGGAAGCTGCCCGGCATGAATTGCGGCAGGCCCATGGCGCCGGCATAGGAACCGGTCAGGCTGAGCGGATCGACCTGCTGCTCGCGGGCCAGCAGCAGGAATTCGCGCAGCTGGCTACGGAAGAAGGGCGCGCGCGGCGGATAGTCGAAGGCCAGGGTCGAGAGCGCATCCAGCACCCGGTAGTTGCCGGTGTTGCGGCCGTAGAAGGTTTCCACGCCGATGATGGCGACGATGAACTGGGCCGGCACGTCGTATTCGCGCTCGGCGCGGGCCAGGGCCTCTTCGTGGGCCTTCCAGAAGTCGACGCCCTGGGCGATGCGCCGATCGGTGATGAAGATGGGGCGGTATTCGCTCCAGGGCTTGACCCGCTCGGCCGGTCGCGAGATGGCGTCGAGGATGGCCTGCTTGCGCTCGACCTCGCCGAACAGCGCCTGCAGCTGTTCCGAGGCGAAGCCATAGCTCTGACTCATCTCGGCGATGAAGTCGCGCGTCAGCGGTGCCGCGTCGTAGTCACCCGCGACGACGCCGGTCGTCACGCCCATCGCACCCGCGAGCCCGAGGCTCAGCAGGCAGCGACGCATCCATCCCATTGTCGGCATCTAACCCTTCTTTGTTGCGTGTTAAACCTGGGCGATCCACTTGCGGTGCGTGTGGATCGACATCAAAACTCCGAACCCGGTGAACAAGGTGACCACCGAGGTGCCGCCATAGCTGATGAATGGCAGCGGTACGCCCACCACGGGGAGCAGGCCGCTGACCATGCCGATGTTGACGAAGACATAGACGAAGAAGGTCATGGTCACGCCGCCGGCGAGCAACTTGCCGAACAACGTCTGGGCCTGCACCGTGATGGTCAGGCCGCGACCGATGAGCAGCAGATAGAGCACCAGCAGCAGGCAGACGCCGACCATGCCGAACTCTTCGCCGAGGACGGCAATGATAAAGTCCGTGTGACTTTCCGGCAAAAAATCCAGATGAGACTGGGTACCCAGCAGCCAGCCCTTGCCGAACACCCCGCCCGAGCCGATGGCGGCCTTGGACTGGATGATGTTCCAGCCGGCGCCTAGGGGGTCCATCTCCGGGTCGAGGAAGGTCAGGATCCGGCGCTTCTGGTAGTCGTGCAGGACAAAGAACCACATGGCCACCGCCAGGGGCACCGCGGCGCTCACCGCGCCGATCAGCCAGCGCCACTGCAGGCCGCCGACGAACAGCACGAAGCCGCCCGAGGCCAGTACCAGCATGGCGGTGCCGAGATCGGGCTGGTCGAGGATCAGCACGAAGGGCACCACCACCAGCGACAGGCTGATCACGCTGTGTTTGAAGTTGGGCGGCAGGCTGCGCTTGGACAGGTACCAGGCCATCATCATGGGCATCAGGAGCTTCATGAATTCCGACGGCTGGAAGCGGATGACCCCGGGAATGTTGATCCAGCGG
Organism: Pseudomonas sp. RIT411; assembly: GCF_003057735.2. Classification (NCBI taxonomy): domain Bacteria; kingdom Pseudomonadati; phylum Pseudomonadota; class Gammaproteobacteria; order Pseudomonadales; family Pseudomonadaceae; genus Pseudomonas; species Pseudomonas sp. RIT411. The sequence goes on along the minus strand of NZ_QBIZ02000021.1, from coordinate 73,563 downwards.
GTGGCGCCCATGGCGTTGTGGCCCATGACGTCCACCACCACCAGCAGGGCCACGCCGATCACGTAGCCCAGGGGCACCCAGCGCGCCATGAAGCGCGGTTCGAGCTGGGCGACGACGGCCATGGCCACCAGGCCGAGGCCGAAGGAACTGGCCTGCTTGAACAGCAGGTCGAGATTGCGGCCGCCCGCGGAATAGAGAACGAACAGGCCGGTCGCCCCCAGCATCAGCAGCAGGATCAGCAAGGGGCCGTCGATGTGCAGGCGCTGCAGCAGGGTGGCGCGCCGCTTCATCACGTCCCCTTCGGGGATGGTGCGATCGAAGTTGGGAGCAAGACTCATGGCTGCACCTTGGTCGCGGCGGCGGTCGCCCCGGCGGTAGTCGGCTTGGCGTACTCGGCCTTGAGATGGCCCTGGTCATCGAGCAGCCAGGCGTCGAGCACCTGACGCGCGACCGGTCCGGCCACGGCGCCACCCGACTCGCCGTTCTCGACCATCACCGCCACGGCGATCTGCGGATTGTCCACCGGGGCGAAGGCGACGAACAGGGCGTGGTCGCGGTGGCGTTCCTTGAGCGCCGCCGAGTTGTACTTCTCGTTCTGGCGAATGGCGACCACCTGGGCGGTACCGCTCTTGCCGGCGATGCGGTACTGGGCACCGACGTTGAGCTTGTGGGCGGTGCCGCGCGGATTCTGCACCACCATTTCCATGCCGTGGATGGCCCTGTCCCAGTAGCTCGGATCCTTGAGGTCGATGTCGGGCATGGGGTTGGGATCCGCCGGCGGCTGGCCGTCGAGGGTCTTGGCCAGGTGCGGCCGGATCCACTGGCCATGGCTGGCGATCAGCGAGGTGACCTGAGCCAGCTGCAGCGGAGTCACCTGCATGTAGCCCTGGCCGATCCCGAGGATCAGCGTCTCGCCGGGGAACCAGGCCTGGCGGCGGGTGGCGCGCTTCCACTGGCGCGACGGCATCAGCCCCGGCGCTTCCTCGAACATGTCCAGGGCAACCTTCTGGCCGAGGCCGAACTTGCCCATGTACTCGGAGAGGCGATCGATGCCGATCTTGTGGGCGAGGTCATAGAAGTAGGTGTCGTTGGACCTCATCAGCGCCGTATCCATGTCCACGTAGCCGTCGCCGCCGTGGTTCCAGTTGCGGTACTTGTGATCGTAGTTGGGCAACTCGTAGTAGCCCGGATCGAAGACCCTGGCCTGGGGCGTGGTGGCGCCGGTGTCGAGACCGGCGATGGCCACCGCCGGCTTGATGGTCGAACCGGGCGGATAGAGGCCGCGCAGCACCCGGTTGTAGAGCGGGCGATCGATGGAATCGCGCAGCTCGGAATATTCCCTGAAGCTGATCCCGGTCACGAAGGGATTCGGGTCGTAGCTCGGCTGGCTGACCATGGCCAGCACCTCGCCGGTCTTGGGCTGGATGGCGACGATGGCCCCGCGACGTCCGCCCAGGGCGGCTTCGGCGGCGGCCTGCAGCCGCGAGTCGATGGTCAGGACGATGTCCTTGCCCGGCTTGGGGTCGGTGCGATTGAGCACCCGCAGGACCCGGCCCCGGGCGTTGGTCTCGACCTCTTCGTAGCCCACCTCGCCGTGCAGTTCGGGCTCGTAGAAGCGCTCCACGCCGGTCTTGCCGATGTGGTGGGTGCCGCTGTAGTTGACCGGATCCAGGCGCTTGAGCTCCTGTTCGTTGATCCGCCCGACATAGCCCACCGAATGGGCGAAGTGCTCGCCCATGGGATAGTGCCGCACCAGCTGCGCCGTCACCTCGACCCCGGGCAGGCGGAACTGGTTGACGGCGATCTTGGCGATCTGCTCCTCGGTCAGCTCGAACAGCACCGGCACCGGCTCGAACGGCCGCCGCCCCTGCTTCATGCGCTTCTCGAAGAGTTCGCGGTCTTCCTCGGTCAGCCCCAGCACCTGCACCAGGGTATCGAGGGTCTGCCGCCAGTTGTCGGCCCGCTCCCGGGTGATGGTCAGGCTGAAGCTGGGGCGGTTGTCGGCGACGATGATGCCGTTGCGGTCGTAAATCAGGCCGCGGGTGGGCGGGATCGGCTGGACATGGACCCGGTTGTTTTCCGACAGGGTCGAGTGGTAGTCGTGCTGGATGACCTGCAGGTAGTACATGCGCGCCACCAGTACGCAGGCGAGCACGAGAAAGAGCACCGCCCCGACGGTCACGCGGGCGCGGACGAGCTGGGCGTCTTTCTCGTGGTCCTTGAGGCGTATGGGTTGCGACATCGCAGGTACGGACTACTTGTGATACGGATGGCCGGCCAGTACGGTCCAGGCGCGATAGAGCTGCTCACCGACGAGGATGCGCACCAGCGGATGCGGCAGGGTCAGCGGCGAGAGCGACCAGCGCTGTTCGCTGCGGGCCTGCACCTCGGGAGCGAGACCCTCGGGACCGCCGACCATGAGGTTGACGGTCCGGGCTTCCAGGCGCCACTGCTGGAATGTTTCAGCCAGTTGCTCGGTGCTCCAGGGCTTGCCGGTGACCTCCAGGGTCACCACGCGCTCGCCCGGCTGCACCTTGGCCAGCATGGCCTCACCCTCCTGGCGGATCAGCCGGGCGACGTCGGCGTTCTTGCCCCGGGTCTGCAGCGGGATCTCGACGAGTTCCAGCGGCAGTTCCGGCGGCAGACGCTTGACGTACTCGTGCCAGCCCTCTTCGACCCAGCGCGGCATGCGCGAGCCGACGGCGATGAGACGCAGGCGCACCGGGCTTATTCGCCGTGGGCGGCGCGGCTCTGCTCGGCACCGCGCCAGAGGCGCTCGAGGTCATAGAACTCGCGGGTGGTCGGCAGCATCACGTGGACGACCACGTCGCCCAGGTCGAGCAACGCCCATTCGCCGCCTTCCAGGCCTTCGCTGCCCAGCGGGCGCACGCCCTGCTGCTTGACCTTTTCCAGCACGTTGTCGGCCAGCGACTTGACGTGGCGGCTGGAGGTGCCGCTGGCGATGACCATGATGTCGGTCACGCTGGTCTTTTCCCGCACGTCCAGGGAGATGATGTCCTGGGCCTTCATGTCTTCCAGGGCGGCGATGGCCACCTGGACGAGTTGTTCGCTTTGCATGGTGTAGCTCTTACCTCGGTTCGGAGGACGCCGGATAGAGGCCGTGCGTCCGGATGTAGTCAAGCACGGCATCGGGCACCAGGAAGCGGATGGACTTCCCGGTGGCCAAGAGGCCGCGGATCTGGGTGGCGGACACCGCGAGCGGGTTCTGCCAGATAAAGGTGATCTGCCCGCCCGGCCCCTTGAGGGCCTGGGGATCGGGCTGACTGCGCGCCGCCAGGAAATCGCGCAATTCCTGGCAGGGCTCGCTGTCGGCGTCGGGTCGTTGCAGGACCAGGATGTGGCACAGCTCCAGCAACTCGCGCCAGCGGTGCCAACTCGGCAGGCCGCAGAAGGCGTCCCAGCCCAGCATGAGCAACAGCTGCACCTCATCGCCGAGTTCGGCGCGCAGGCTTTCCAGGGTCTCTATGGTATAGGAGTGGCGCGTTCGGCGCAGTTCCCGGTCATCGACCACCAGGTTCGCGACGTCGGCCACCGCCAGGCGCACCATCGCCAGGCGATCCTCGGCGGAGACGCTGGGCGCCTCGCGATGGGGCGGCCGGGCACTGGGGATCAGCCGCAGTTCGTCCAGCGCCAGGGCCTCGGCCACCTCCAGCGCCGCGCGCAGGTGACCAATGTGCACGGGATCGAAGGTACCGCCGAACAAGCCGATGCGGGTGGGCAGGCTGCTCATCAGCTGCGGACGTGACCGTCGCCGAAGACCACGTATTTCTCGCTGGTCAGTCCTTCCAGGCCCACCGGCCCGCGGGCGTGCAGCTTGTCGGTGGAGATGCCGATCTCGGCGCCCAGGCCGTATTCGAAGCCGTCGGCGAAGCGCGTGGAGGCATTGACCATCACCGACGCCGAATCGACCTCGGTCAGGAAACGCCGGGCGTCGCTGAAATTCTCGGTGACGATGGCATCGGTATGCTGCGAGCCATAGGCATTGATGTGCTCGATGGCCGCATCGAGGCCATCCACCACCCGAATGGACAGGATCGGCGCGTTGTATTCGGTGCGCCAGTCTTCTTCGCTGGCCAGCAGGACGTCGGTGCCGAGCAGCGCTCGGGTCCGCTCGCAGCCGCGCAGCTCCACCTGCTTGTCGCGATAGATGGCGGCCAGGGGCGGCAACACCCGCTCCGCGATGGCCGCATGGACCAGCAGCGTCTCCATGGTGTTGCAGGGCGCATAGCGCTGGGTCTTGGCGTTGTCGGCGATGCGAATGGCCTTGTCGACGTCGGCAGCGCGGTCGATGTAGACGTGGCAGATACCGTCCAGGTGCTTGATCACCGGTACCCGGGCATCGCGACTGATGCGCTCGATCAGGCTCTTGCCACCCCGCGGCACGATGACGTCGACGTATTCGGGCATGGTGATCAGCGCGCCCACGGCTGCGCGGTCGGTGGTCTCCACCACCTGGACCAGCTCAGCCGGCAGCTCGGCTTCGGCCAGACCGGCCTGGATGCAGGCGGCGATGGCCTGGTTGGAATAGATGGCTTCGGAGCCGCCGCGCAGGATGGTGGCATTGCCGGACTTGAGGCAAAGACTGGCCGCATCGATGGTCACATTGGGACGCGACTCGTAGATGATGCCGATGACGCCCAGCGGCACGCGCATCTTGCCCAGCTGGATGCCCGAGGGCACGTATCTCATGTCGCGGATTTCACCGATGGGATCGGGCAGCGTCGCCACCTGGCGCAGACCCTCGATCATGTCGTCGACGCGCTGGGGCGTCAGCGCCAGGCGATCCAGCATGGCAGGGTCCAGACCGTTGGCGCGCGCAGCGGCCAGGTCCTGCTCATTGGCCGCGGTGAGCTCGGCACGGCGAGCGTCCAGGGCGGTGGCGGCCGCGAGCAAGGCGCGGTTCTTTTGGGCGGTGCTCGCCCGGGCGGCGACCCGCGACGCGGCACGGGCAGCCTGGCCAAGACGGGTCATGTAGGCGGAGACGGACTCGGTCATGGTCGGCGGCCTGCGAAAGACGGTGGGAAAGCCGCAGAGTATAGCGTCGCCGGGCCCTGCGCGGCCAGCGCCGAGGGGCCTGGCGATGGCATTCGCCTGCTCGATTTGGTTGACTCGCCACGGCCTGTCGGGAATCATCCGCGGCTGTATTTGCCGTTCAGCTTGCGTTCAGCTATTCCCTTATAGCCGAAATCGTCCCCAGCTCTGCGCCAGGTGCTGCAGCGACGCCTACCAGTCTTCACGGAAAGAACCATGCCCAAGCACCTCACCTTGTCCCTTGGTCTGCTCGCCCTGCTGATTCATGCCGACGCGACCTGGGCCGCCGCTGCCGACGCCGCGCCGAGCGCGGCCGCCGTCCAGGCCCTGGAAGCCCAGCTGAAGAAGACGCCCCAGGATCCGGACGCCCTGGGCAAGCTGGGCAGTGCCCGCCTGGCGCAGCAGCGCTGGACCGATGCCGAGCAGTTGCTGACCCAGGCCGTGCAGAAAGGCGGCAAGACCTGGCAGCCGGCGCTGGACGAGGCGCGCTACCACCACCTGCTGGAACGCGCCCATGCCGCCGAGAACAAGCGCGAGCTGGACCAGGCGCGGGATCTCAGCGTGGAAGCCATCCGCCTGAAGCCCGAAGCGGTCGAGGCGCAACTGTTCCTGGCCGGTATCCAGAGCCAGAAGCGCCAATGGGAACTGGCCGAGGCCACCTACCGCCAGGTGCTGATGCGCGAGCCGGCCAACGTCGACGCCTACTACGGACGCATCGCCGCGCTCAACGAGCTGGGCCGCACCGAGGAAGCCCTGCAACTCACCAAGAATCTGCAGCCGATCGCCAAGAATCAGGTCAAGGGCCTGGATCGCCTGCGCGCCGGCCAGGCCATGCAGGAAGCCGAAGCCGCCGAGGCGCGGGGCGATCTGCAGGGTGCCTCGCGCCTGCTGGAACAGGCGCGCCAGGAGTCCCCGGAGGATCCCTGGCTGCGCCTGGCCCAGGCTCGCCTGGAGGTCCGCCAGGGCCGGCCGCGCGCCGCCCGCGACCTGGTGGACAGCCTGGTCAAGGATGGCGCCCAGCGCCCCGAGGTGCTCTATGCCAGCGCCCTGCTGTCCAACGAGCTGGGCGAATACCCGCGCGCCATGCAGACCCTGATGCGCATTCCCCAGGCCCAGCGTTCGCCGGACATGAACGCCCTGGCCGCGCGCATCACCTTCAACGAACAACTGGCCGAGACCGTGGCCCTGGCCAAGCAGGGGCGCCGCGAGGAAGCGCGCAGCCTGATGCAGCGCCTGGAAGCCCGCGCCGGTCGCAATCCGGATCTGATCGGCGACCTGGCCGAGGCCTTCGCCACCGCCGGCGATCCCGAGCACGGCCTGGCCCTGCTCAAGCCGATGATCACCGGCGATACCCGCCCGGCGCCCGCCATGCAGCTGCACTACGCCAGCATCCAGCTGCAGCTGAACCAGGACCAGACCGTGGGCAACGTCCTGCGCGACCTGCAGGGCGTGGTGCTCGACAGCGGCGAGAAGCAGCAGTACGACGACCTCCTCGCGCGCTATCGCATCCGTCAGGCCGATCGCCTCACCGACCAGGGCAAGCTCGCCGCCGCCTACGACACCCTGGCCCCGGCGCTCAAGGCCCGTCCCGACGACAAGGCCGCCCAGGCCGCCCTGGCGCGCATGTACCTGGCCAGCGGCGACACCCAGAAGGCGCGCCAGCTCTATCGCGACGTGCTCAGCGACCAGCCGAAGGACGCCGAACTCTATCTGGGCGCCGCCGAGATCGCCGCCAAGTCCCAGGACAGCGTCACCGCCCGCCAGTATCTGGACCAGGCGGTCAAGCTGGGCCAGAGCGATCCCCTGGTGCTGCGCCGCGCCGCCCTGCTCTACCGCGACATCGGCATGGCCGGTACCGCCACCGGCCTGCTGGAGCAGGTGGTCCAGGTGGAGCGCAAGGATCGCGAATCCGCGGCCCGCGCCGCCGGTGCCAGCGACAACCCCTTCGCCGCCCTGCCCGGCCAGACCCGCAGCGATGACGCCCTGGCCGCCGTTCCGGCCGCCGCCGGTGGCAACGCCGGCAGCGTCGACTACGCCTGGAGCGATCCGCTGCAGGCGCAGAAGGCTGCCAACAACCCCTTCGGCGACCTGTCCGTGGTGCCCACCAGCAGCCTGTCGAGCAGCCTGGCCACCGAGCAGATCCTCGGCCAGCTGCAGCGCGAGCGCAGCATCCGCATCACCCAGGGCCTCAGCGTACGCAGCTACGACCCCAGTGGCAGTTCGCGCCAGACCACCGTCAGCGCGCCGCTGGAGATCTCCTTCCCCGCCGGCGACCAGCGCCTGGCCGTGCGCGTCACCCCGACGCGCATCAACGACAGCAGCAGCGACGGCAGCCAGAAGGAAAACGGCGTGGCGGCGTCCATCGCCGTGGAAGACGCGGGCCGCGGGCTCAAGGGCGACATCGGCGTCTCGCCGGTGGGCCTGAGATACAGCACCGTGGTTGGCGGCGCGACCCTGGAGCGCCCGCTGAGCAGCCTCAGCGAGAACCTGCTCTATGCCCTGAGCGTATCGCGCCGTTCGGTGACCGATTCCCTGGCGTCCTATGGCGGCATCCGCGATCCGCGCACCGGCCAGGAGTGGGGCGGCGTCACCGCCAACGGCGGCCTGGCGCGGCTGAGATACGACGACGGCCGTTACGGCTCCTACATCTATGGCGCGGCCCATCGCCTGACCGGCCACGACGTCAAGGACAACGACCGCTTCGAGATCGGCACCGGCGTCTACTACTACCTGCGCAATGGCCCGGACAGCCTGTTCACCGTGGGCCTCTCGGCCACCGCGATCGGCTACGACAACAACCAGAACCACCTGACCTACGGCCATGGCGGCTACTTCAGCCCGCAGCGCTACTTCGCCATCGGCGTACCCCTGGTGTGGGCGCAGCGCGGCGATCTCTGGGCCTACCAGGTGCAGGGCGTGCTGGGCGTGCAGACCATTCGCCAGGACGCCGCGGATCGCTATCCGGACGACGCTGCCCTGCAGGCCGCCGCGGAAGCCGCAGGCCAAGGCCAGTACGGCAGCAAGAGCAAGACCGGCGTGGCCTACAGCCTCTCCGCCAATGGCGAATACCGCCTCAGCGGGCAATTCGCCCTGGGCGGTCGCCTGGGCCTGGACAATGCCCAGGACGAGCGCGACGTCAACGGCAACCTCTATCTGCGCTACTTCTTCGAAGAGCAGGAAGGCCGACCGCAACTCTCGCGGCCGCAGCCCTACCGCTCGCGCAACGAGGAATAAGCAAAAGGCCCGCACCCGCGGGCTTTTTTCTAGCCGCCGCAACCCGCCCAGCGCCGCCGAAACGACCGCTCGTCCCCGCGTTCGTCGCCACCGCGACCGCCCCGTCCCCGCGTCATGCCTTTCGTCCGCACGGCGCCAGGCGTGACGTTGACGGGTGCCCGAGGTGATCTAAACATTGAAGCGAGCCGGCGCTGAAAAGCGAGACGATCCGTTCGCTCCGCTTCGATGCCCGCATACGCATTTTCAATTGGTGCGTCACGAACTCCGCGTGACAGTATCCACAAAAAATGACACCTGATGGCTTTTAGCCATAATTTTGACGTCAAGCATTCACGCAGACCCTTCACCTTTTCGGAAGTCGCCATGGTCCGTTCGCTGGATATTGCCAATCTGTTCCGCTCCTTCGGCGGTGATCCCCAGCGCTACCATGAGTTCGAAGCCCCCGAGCCGGTGCCCCACGAAGCCCTCTTGCCAGCCGCAGCTCAGCCGCAGCCTGCGCCGAGCGCCCAGGTCGAAGCGGTCGTCGCGGTGGCCGAGGCGGCCGCTCAGGCTGAACCGGACGCCCTGCCCCCGCTGTCGCGGCAGCTGGCGCAGCTGCACAGCAGCCGCCAGGCCAACCAGGCGGTCGCCGCCCTGGACCAGGCGCTGAGTCGCACGCTGCCGCGGTTGGCCGGTCCGGTGCTGGCACTGATGTCGGCCCGGGGCGGCACCGGCAAGACGGTCATCGCCGCGGGCCTGGCCCAGGCGTTGAGCCGCAGCGGCCAGCCGGTGCTGCTGGTGGAGCTGGACAGTCAGAACGTGCTGTCTTCGCTGTTACTGCAGGAAGCGTCGTCCACCACCGGCTCGGTCAGGGCGCCGCTTTCCGTCTGCCTGGCGGTAGACGAGCGCTTGCGCCTGGTGCCCTTTGGCGCCCCCGACGAGCTGGATCTGCAGGCTCTGGAGCAGGCCCTGGCCACCGACACCCAGTGGCTGACCCGCCGCCTGCAGGCGCTGGACGTCCCGGCCGATACCCTGGTGATCCTCGACTGCCCCACGGGCTCGACGCCCCTGAGTCGTCAGGCCCTGGCCCTGGCCACCCGGATTCTGGGGGTGACAACCGCGGATGCGACCGGTTACGCCAGTCTGCCGCGCCTCGAACGCCAGTGGCAGCGCTGCAGCGGCCAGGTCACTCCGCTGCACCTGCTCAACCGGGTCGATCCCGCCCGCCCCCTGAGCCAGGACATCGCCGCCATCGTGGCGCAATCCTGGGGCGAACGCCTGCTGGGCGTACTGCCGGAAAGCCCCGATCTGGAGCAGGCCCTAGCCCTGGGCCAGGGTCTGGCCAGCGTCCAGGACGCCTGGGCGCGTGGCCTGGCCGAGCTGGGCGAGGCCTTGCTCGGCGATCTTCGCTCGCCCGTGCAGCACGCCGCGCGCGCCTAGCCATGAGCTTTCTCGACCGCCTGGAACAGGTTCGCCAGCGCCGCGCGGCGCGCGCTGCCGACGCCCCGCCGGTGCCGCCCGCGGCGCCGCTGTGGCTGCAGCTGTTCGCCTGGACGGCCGCCGCGTTGCTGGGCGCCCTGCTGGTGAGCGTGCCCCTGGCGCTGGAAGAACAGGCGGCGTTCGCCGTCGGCTGCTTCGGCGCGGCCCTGATGCTGCGTCGGCTGCCCGGACGGCTGCCGGTGATCGCGCTGATCCTGCTGTCGCTGCTGGCGTCGCTGCGCTATCTCTACTGGCGCCTGACCAGCACCCTGGGCTTCGAGACGCCGCTGGAAATGGTGCTCGGCTACGGGCTGGTGGCCGCCGAACTCTATGCCCTGGCGGTGCTGGTGTTCGGCTACCTGCAGACCATCTGGCCGCTACGCCGCACGCCGGTCCCGCTGCCCGCCGACCCGGCCGCCTGGCCCACCGTGGACGTCTTCATCCCCACCTACAACGAAGCCCTGAGCATCGTGAAGCTGTCGATCCTGGCGGCCCAGGCCATCGACTGGCCACGCGACAAGCTGCGGGTGCACGTACTCGATGACGGTCGTCGCGAGGACTTCCGCCACTTCTGCGCGACCGCCGGCGTCTCCTACCTGGTGCGCGAGAACAACGAGCACGCCAAGGCCGGCAATCTCAATGCGGCGCTCAAGGTGACCGACGGCGAGTACATCGCCATCTTCGATGCCGACCACGTGCCGACCCGCTCCTTCCTGCAGGTCTGCCTGGGCTGGTTCCTCAAGGACCCGCAGCTGGCCATGCTGCAGACCCCTCACTTCTTCTTTTCCCCGGATCCCTTCGAGAAGAACCTCAAGACCTTTCGCACCGTGCCCAACGAGGGCGAGCTGTTCTACGGCCTGGTGCAGGATGGCAACGACCTGTGGAACGCCACCTTCTTCTGCGGCTCCTGCGCGGTGATCCGGCGCACCATGCTGGAAGAGGTCGGCGGCGTGGCCACCGAGACGGTGACCGAGGACGCCCACACCGCGCTCAAGCTCAACCGGCTCGGCTACAACACCGCCTACCTGGGCATTCCCCAGGCCGCCGGCCTGGCCACCGAGAGCCTGTCGCGCCATATCGCCCAGCGCATCCGCTGGGCCCGCGGCATGGCGCAGATCTTTCGCATGGACAATCCGCTGCTGGGCAAGGGCCTCGTCCTCGGCCAGCGGCTCTGCTACCTCAACGCCATGCTGCACTTCTTCTATGGCCTGCCGCGGCTGGTGTTCCTTACCGCACCGCTGGCCTATCTGCTGTTCAGCGCGCAGATCTTCCATGCCTCGGCGCTGCTGATCACCTGCTATGTGCTGCCCCATGTGCTGCACTCGAACCTGACCAACTCGCGCATCCAGGGCGAATTCCGCCACTCCTTCTGGAACGAGGTCTACGAGACGGTACTGGCCTGGTACATCCTCAGGCCCACGCTGCTGGCGCTGATCAACCCGCGGCTGGGCAAGTTCAACGTCACCGACAAGGGCGGCATCATCGCCAGCGACTACTTCGACTGGGAGCTGGCGCGTCCCTACATCGTGCTGCTGGCGCTCAATCTGCTCGGCCTGGGCGTGGGTATCGGTCGGCTGTTCCTAGGCGATCCCGAGGCGGTGACCACGGTCGCCATCAACCTGGTCTGGACCCTCTACAACCTGGTGATCGCCAGTGCCGCGGTGGCCGTGGCCAGCGAGACGCGCCAGGTGCGCGCCGAACCCCGGGTGGCCGCCACGCTGCCGGCCGGACTCGTGCTCGCCGATGGCAGCCGCCTGGAATGCAGCACCCTGGACTTTTCCCAGAGCGGCATCGGCCTGAAGTTGCCCGCGGGCCTGCATCTGCCCGAGGGCAGCGCCGTAGAGGTCGAACTCAGCCGCAACGGTCGCAGCCGTCGCTTCCCGGCCACCGTGGCCTTCAGCCGCGCCGGCGCCGTGGGCACCCGCTTCGCCGAACTCAGCGTGACCGAACAGCGCGAACTGGTGCGCATGACCTTTTCCCGCGCCGATCTCTGGGCCGAGGCCTGGGGCAATCACCGTCCGGATTCCCTGCTGGGCTCGCTGCGCGAGGTCAGTCAGATCGGCCTGCGCGGCATCGCCGATCTCAATCGCAACGTCTGGCGCCTGAGCCGACCTTCCCGGCGCACGGCGCCCTCCTCCTCCGCCTCCCTGGACCGCCCATGACCGTGTCGCTACGTCTCGCCCCCCTGCTGCTCGCCACCCTGGGTGCCGCGCCCGCCTTCGCCCTGGCCCAGAATGCGCCGCCGGTGGCGGTGGCCGGCAGCGGCTACGACAACAGCTTCAAGCAGCTCGGCGCGGTCTATCCCTTCAATCTGCGCGGCATCGACAGCCGGGACGGAGTCGGCTTCGACATTCGCGCCGACGAGATCGTCAGCGCCGCCAAGGTGACGCTGAACTACACCTATTCCCCGGCGCTGCTGCCGGAGTTGTCCCAGCTCAATGTGCTGGTCAACGACGAGGTCGCCGCCAGCATTCCGCTGCCCAAGGAAGGCGCCGGCACGCCCCAGACCCGGGTGGTGGACATCCCGCCGCGGCTGATCACCGAATTCAACCGGCTGAGTATCCAGCTGATCGGCCACTACACCATGCAGTGCGAAGACCCGCTGCACTCCAGCCTCTGGGCCAAGGTGAGCAATGGCAGCCGCCTGGACGTCCAGGTCAGTCGCCTTGACCTGGCACCGGACCTGGCGCGCCTGCCGCAGCCGTTCTTCGATCGCCGCGATGCCCGGCAGCTGGAGCTGCCCTTCGTCATCGCCGGTGCGGCCGACAACGGCACCCTGGAGGCCGCCGGCACCCTGTCGTCCTGGTTCAGCGCCCTGGCCAGCTATCGCGGCGCCCGCTTTCCCAGCAGCCAGAACGCCCTGCCGGCCAAGGGCAATGCGGTGGTGCTGGTCACCAGCGAAGAGCGCGCCAAGACCCTTGGCCTGAGTCTGCCGGCACCGGCGACGGCGCGGGTCGACATCCTGGCCAACCCCTTCGATCCCCAGGGTCAGCTGCTGGTGATCTCCGGCCGCGATGCCAACGAACTCAAGCGCGCCGCGAGCGCCGTGGCCCTGGGTCACCAGACCCTCTCCGGCCAGAGCATGACCTTCGACACCCTGCAGGCGCTGCAACCGCGCAAGCCCTACGATGCGCCCAACTGGCTGCCCAGCGACCGACCGGTACGCCTGGGCGAACTGGCCACGCCCAAGCAACTGGCGGTCTCCGGCTATGACTCGGGTACCATGAGCGTGCCGCTGCGGCTGCCGCCGGATCTGTTCCTCTGGCGCAACCAGGGGCTGCCGCTGCACCTCAGGTACCGCTACACCCCACAGCCGGTGGCGACCAATTCCTCGCTGCTGGTGAGTTTCAACGACCGCTTCGTGCAGTCCATCGCCCTGCCGTCCCAGGAACACCTGGACCAGGGCCTGCTGGGGCTGATCAAGGACGAGGAACTGCCGCGCGAAGCCGAGGTGCGGCTGCCGCTGGAGGGCGAGGCGCTGCAGGCCCGCCTGCAATTCCGCTTCATGTACGACTACCTCAAGCAGGGCGAATGCCGCGACGTCATCATCGACAACATGCGCGGCACCCTGGAACCGGATTCGACCCTGGATCTCTCCGGCTATCGGCACTTCATCGCCCTGCCCAACCTGGGCGTGTTCAAGGACAGTGGCTTTCCCTTCACTCGCCTGGCGGACCTGAGCGAAACCGCGGTGATCCTGCCCGATGCGCCCAGCGCGGCGGAGATCGACACCTACCTCAACGTGCTCGGCCGCTTCGGCAGCTCCACCGGCTATCCCGCCACCGCGGTCACCGTGGCCCGTGCCGGCGAGGTCGACGGCCTGGCCGACAAGGATCTACTGCTGATCGCCAGCGGCGCCGACCAGCCGCTGTTGCAACGCTGGGCCGCCCAGTTGCCCGCCGGCTTCACCGGCAACGGCCAGCGCTTCGAGGTATCTGACCTGGCGTTCAAGGTGCGCCAGTGGTTCGGCAGCGACAACGCGGCCAGCCTGGAGCGCAGTCGCGCGGCCCTGAGTGCCAGTGGCGGTGCCGGTACGGCCTTCGTCACCGGCTTCGAATCGCCGCTCAGGAGCGGTCGCAGCGTGGTGGCCCTGGTCGCCGCCCGCCCGGAGGGCCTGGCCGACATCAGCCGCGCCCTGACCACCCGGGAAGACTATGCCCAGGCCTTGCAGGGCAGCCTGGCCACGGTGCGTGGCCAGCAGGTGGAAAGCCTGGTGGCCGACGAGACCTATCACGTCGGCAGCCTTGGGCCGCTGCTCTATGTCCGCTGGCAACTGGCTCGCCATCCGCTGCTGATGCTGGGCCTGAGCGCCCTGGGCGTGGCCCTGCTGGCCGGCCTGCTCCATGCGGCGCTGCGCGCCCGCGCTCGTCAGCGGCTGGAGCGCTAGACCATGACCCATGCACCGCTGCTGGCTACCCTGCTGACCGGTCTGCTGCTGCCGCCGCTGGCCCAGGCGGCCGGTACCCCCGAAGCGCTGCTCCTCGAGCAGGGTCACTTCTGGCAGGCGCGCAAGAATGCGCCCCGCGCCCAGGAGACCTGGAACAAGTTGCTCGAACTGGATGCGCAGCAGCCCGAGGCGCTGTACGGCCTGGGACTGATCGAGGTGCAGGCCAACCGGCTGCCGGCCGCCCAGGCCTATCTGCGCCGCCTGCAGGCGCTCAAGCCCGTGCCCCAGCAGGCCCTGCAGCTGGAGCAGGACATCGCCCTGGCCAGTGGCGACAATCCGCAGCGCCTGGTGGATGCCCGCCAGCTGGTCAGCGAAGAAAAGCCGGTGCAGGCACTGGCGCTCTATCGTCAGCTGTTTGGTGGCCGCCTGCCCCAGGGTGATCTGGCGCGGGAGTACTACGACATCCTCGCCTACACCCCCAATGGCTGGCAGGAAGCCGGTCCGGGCATCGAGCGTCTGCGCAAGCTGCAGCCCAGCGATCCGGCGCTGATGCTGATCCAGGCCAAGCACCTGGCGCGCTTTCCGGCCAGTCGCAGCCGCGGCATCCAGGCCCTGGCGGAGCTGAGCACGCGCAAGGACATCGGTGGCGAAGCCGCCGAATACTGGCGCCAGGCCCTGGTCTGGAGCGGTCCGCCCGGTCCGGCCGAGGCACCGCTGTTCGAGGCCTATCTGCGCCAGCACCCGGATGACGCCGAGTTGCGCGCCCAGCTGGAAAAGGGCCGTACCCTGAGTCGCAGCGGCGGTCTGGATCCGCAATTGGCCCGCGGTATCGAAGCCTTGCGCCGCAATGAGCTGGGCGCTGCCGAAAGCGCCTTCCAGGCGCGCCTCAAGGTGGCGCCGGAGGATGCCAACGCCCTAGGCGGCCTGGGCATCGTCCGTCAGCGCCAGGAACGCTTCGACGAAGCCGAAGCGCTGCTGAACCGCGCCACCCGTCAGCCGGGCGGGGCGCGCTGGCAGGCGCCGCTGGCCGAGGTACGCTACTGGGCGCTGCTCGCCCAGGCCCGCAAGGCCCAGCAGGCCAACGACTTCAGCACCGCCCGTGCCCGCGTGGAACAGGCGTTGCGGCTGGACGCCAAGCGCCCGGAAGCACCGCTGGCCCTGGCCGGACTGCAGGCCCAGACCGGTCAGCTGGACGCCGCCGAGGCCGCCTATCGACGGATCCTGCAGCAGGATCCGCGCAATCTCGAAGCCCGTCGGGGCCTGATCGATCTGCTCGCCGAGAGCGAGCGTCCGGCCGAGGCCCTGCGCCTGCTCGACACCCTGACCCCGGCCGAACGTGCCAGGCTCGGCAACCTGGATCGGCTCAAGGCCACCCAGGCCTTGCAGGAAGCCAAGCTGGCCGAGGGCCGTGGCGATCTCCAGGGGGCCCGTCGCGCCCTGGAAGACGCCCGACGCGCCGATCCGGACGATGTCTGGACACTGCTGGCCCTGGCCCGCCTGCAGCTGCGCCAGGGTCAGGAGGCGGCCGCCCGCCAGACCCTGGACAGCGGTCTGGCCAAGGACCCCCAGCGCCCGGAAGCGCTCTATGTCCGCGCCCTGTTCGCCCTGGAGCAGCGGGATCCCACCGCGGCGCGCGCGCTGCTCGGGCGCATCCCGCCAGCCCAGCGCACGCCGGCCATGACAGGACTGGCCGCCGATCTCGACTTCGATGCCCGGGTAAGCGCCGCCCGTGACCTGGCCCGCCGCGGCCAGCAGCAGGCCGCGCGGCGCCAGCTGGCGGCCCTGGAGCCGCAAGCCGGCGAGCGCCCCGCCGCTCTGGGTGGCCTGGCGGCGGCCTATGCCGAGGCCGGTGACCCGGAACGCGGGCTGCGCCTGCTGCGCGATGTCCTGGCCCGCGAACGCACGCCCGATCCCGCCCTGCGCCTGCAATACGGCGAGGTGCTGCTGCGCAGTGGCGCCGACGACGAGGTCAATGCCCTGCTGCACGATCTGCAGGGACAGCGCCTGACCGCCGCGCAGCGCCAGGGTTATGACGACCTGCTCTATCGCTACCGGGTGCGTCAGGCCGACCAGTTGCGCGAGCGCGGCGATCTGGTCACCGCCTACGACACCCTAGCACCGGCCCTGGCCCAGCGTCCGGACGATGACCTGGCCAACGCCGCCCTGGCGCGGCTGTACCTGGCCAATGGCGAGGCCGACAAGGCGCTGCGCCTCTATGAACCCCTGCTGCGCCGCGCCCCCGACAACCCCCGGCTGCAACTGGGTGCGGCCGATGCCGCCGTGCGTGCCCGGGACAACGCCTATGCCGAGCGCGCCCTCGAACGCGCCGTAACCCTGGGCGCCGACGACGTCGGGGTGTTGACCGAGGCCGCGCGCCTCTATCGCGCCCTGGGTCGCGACGGTCGGGCTACCGAGCTGTTGCGCCAGGTGGTGGCGGTGGAGCGCCGCGACGCCGAGACCGCGCGGCCCCTGGCCAGCGCCCCGGCCAATCCCTTCGGCCCGCGCCGCGGCAGCGCCACCCTGGCCAGCCAGGCCATTCCGCCGACCGCCGACCAGTTGCTGGCGGCGGCCAAGGCCGCCCCGCTGGCGGATGCGCCAGTCGCTCCGCAGGACAGCGCCGCCGAGCGCGCCCTCGACGACCTGCTGCAGACCCGCAGCGCGCGGATCACCCAGGGCCTGACGGTGCGCAGCAACGACAACGAACGCGGCCTCGGCAAGCTCACCGACGTGGAAGCGCCGCTGGAGATCGACTTCCCGCTGGGCGATGTGCGCCTGGCCGTGCGGGTCACCCCGGTCAGCCTGACTGCCGGCAGTGTCGGCAGCGACGCCCGCAGTCGCTTCGGTGGCGGCCCGGCCGCTACCCAGGCCGCGCCGGATACCGCGCCGGGCAGCCAGAGCGACAGCGGCGTGGGCCTCGCCGTGGCCTACAGCGATCCCCAGCTCGGCCTCAAGGCCGACGCCGGCACCACGCCCCTGGGCTTTCTCTATGCCACCCCCGTGGGCGGGGTGAGCCTGGAGCGACCGCTGACCGACCACAGCCGCTACAGCCTCTCGGCCTCGCGCCGGGCGGTGATCGACAGCCTGACCTCCTTTGCCGGCAGCGAAGATGGCCGAACCGGCCAGCAATGGGGTGGCGTGACCGCCAATGGCGTGCGCGGCCAGCTCGGCTACGACGACAGCCAGTTCGGTGCCTATGCCTATGCCTCCTGGTACCGGCTGCTGGGCAATCATGTCGCCGACAACAGCCGCACCGAGCTGGGCACCGGGCTGTACCGCTACCTGATCAACAGCGAAGACAGTCGCCTGACCCTGGGCCTGTCGCTCACCGGCATCGCCTACGACAACAACCAGGCCTTCTTCACCTATGGCCATGGCGGCTACTTCAGTCCGCAGCGCTTCTATGCCCTGGGCGTCCCCCTGACCTGGTCGCAGCGCACCGATCGCTGGACCTGGCAGCTGCGCGGCGCGGTGGGCCTGCAACGCATCGAGCAGGACGGCGCCGACTTCTACCCGACCGACGCCCGCCTGCAGGCCGCGGCGAGCCAGGCGCTCGGCGCCCCGGCGGTCTATGGCGGCCAGAGCAAGACCAGTCTCGGCTACAGCCTCTACGGCGCCACCGAATACCAGCTCGGTCGCCAGCTGTTCGTCGGCGGCAACCTCGGCGTCGACAACGGTCGCGATTTCCAACAGCTCAATGGCGGCGTCTATCTGCGCTATGCGCTGGAACCCCAGGACCGTGCACTCGCCCTGCCGGTCAGTCCCTATCGTTCCCCCTACGACAACTGATTCACGGAGCTCCCATGGCAGCCAGCCTCCTCACCGGCCTCACCATTCTCATGATCGGCGACAGCCATCTGGCCACCCCCGACTACCTGATCGGCACCCTGCAGGACAGCCTGGTGCAGCAGGGCGCCAAGGTGCACACCCTGGGTATCTGCGGGACCAACGCCGGCGACTGGCTCAAGGTCACCCCCGGCACCTGCGGTGGCGCCGAGCGGCGCAACGGCGACAAGGCCGTGGTGCTCGGTGGCAAGGCGGCGACCCAGCCGATCAACGAGCTCATCGCCGCCGACAAGCCCGATCTGGTGCTGATCGTCATGGGCGACACCATGGCCAGCTACACCAATCCCAGCTTTCCCAAGACCTGGGTCTGGCAGCAGACCACCAGCCTGACCAAGGCCATCGCCGCCACCAAGACCCACTGCGCCTGGGTCGGTCCGACCTGGGGCACCGAGGGCGGCAAGTACGGCAAGACCTTCGAGCGGGTCAAGCTGATGTCCGGCTTCCTCGCCAGCAACGTCGCGCCCTGCAGCTACATCGATTCCCTGAGCTTCGCCAAGCCCGGCCAGTGGGCCACCATCGACGGCCAGCACCTGACCGGTCCGGGCTACAAGTCCTGGAGTTCGGCCATCGTCGACGCCCTGAACAAGCTGCCTGCCGACAAGCTCAAGGGAGCCGCCCAGTGAAGGCCCTGCTGCTGCTCGGTCTGCTGGTGGGCGGGGTCGCCCAGGCCGAGGTGTCCCTCTACCCCACCGGCCCCAGCGAAGACTCGGCCTTCCTCCGCTTCGTCAACGCCGGCAGCCAGCCCCTGGCGCTGCAGGCCTCCGGCTCCGCCGCGCGGTTGCAACTGGAGGCCGCCAAGCCGGTCTCCGACTACCTGACCGTGCCGGCGACCAAGGCGATCAAGGGCGAACTGGTCCAGGGCGCGGCCAAGGCTCCGCTGGAACTGACCGTGGCCGCCGGTGAATTTGCCACCCTGGTCGTCCTGCCCGGCACCCCGCTGGTCCAGCGCCTGGTACGCGAGCAACCCGACGACTTCAATGCGCTCAAGGCCTCGCTGGCCTTCTACAGCCTGGATCCGCAGTGCGCGACCCCGGGCCTGCAGGCGGCCGGGCGCAATGCCGAGATCTTCAAGGACGTGGCCGACGGCACCCTGCAGCGCCGCAGTCTCAACGCCGTGGCGCTCAAGGTGCAGCTGACCTGCGCCGGCCAGGCCACAGGCGCAGCGCTGGACCTGGGCGAACTCAAGGCCGGCGAGCGCTACAGCGTGCTGCTGCTGCCTGGCGCCAGCGGTCCGCGGCTGCTCGCCACCCAGGACGCTATCGCCCACTAAGGACAGCCGCTCGATGGTCTTTGCCTCGCTGGAATTCCTCACCCTCTTCCTGCCGCTGTTCCTGCTGGTCTACGCCCTGGCGCGGCCCGGCGGGCGCAACGGGGTGCTGCTGGTGGGCAGCTGGCTGTTCTATGGCTGGCTGAGTCCGCTGTTCCTGCTGTTGCACATGGCCCTGGCGCTGCTGGCCTGGGTCGGCGGGCTGCTGGTGGATCGCGCGCGCGAAGGCTCGAGGACCCGACTGCAGCTGCTCGCCGGGCTGATCGTGATCAACCTGGCGGTGCTCTGCTGGTACAAGTACGCCAACATCGTCGCCGCCACCTGGAGCCAGGTGCTGGTGACCGCCGGCGCCCTGCCGCTGGACTGGCAGAAGGTGGCCTTGCCGGCCGGGCTGTCCTTTATCGTGCTGCAGGCCATCTCCTACCTGGTGGACGTCCATCGCCACGTGGTGCCGGTGGAGCGCAGCTTCGTCAACTACGCCACCTACATCTCCATGTTCGGCCATTCCATCGCCGGCCCGATCATCCGCTACGACTGGGTGCGCCGCGAACTCAACCAGCGCTGGTTCAATCGCGAGAACTTCGCCCTCGGCGCGCGCCGCTTCATGATCGGCCTGTGCATGAAGGTGCTGGTGGCCGACACCCTGTCGCCGCTGGTGGACGTCGCCTTCCACCTCGACCAGCCCTCCTTAGTCGACGCCTGGATCGGTTGCCTGGCCTATTCGCTGCAACTGTTCTTCGACTTCGCCGGCTACAGCGCCATGGCCATCGGCCTGGGCCTGATGCTGGGCTTCCACTTTCCGGAAAACTTCAACCGGCCCTATCTCGCCCGCAGCATCCAGGATTTCTGGCGGCGCTGGCACCTGTCGCTGTCCAGCTGGCTGCGCGACTACCTCTACATCTCCCTGGGCGGCAATCGCGGCGGTCGCTGGCGCACCTATCGCAACCTCTTCCTGACCATGGCCATCGCCGGTCTCTGGCACGGTGGCGACAGCTGGAACTACCTGCTCTGGGGCATGCTGCACGGCCTGGCGCTGTGCCTGGACCGGCTCTGGGACGAACTCGGCGGCCGGCCGCTGCCGCGGCCCCTGGCCCATGGCCTGACGCTGCTGTTCGTGGCCCTGGCCTGGACGCTGTTCCGCGCGCCGGACTTCGCCACGGCGCTGTCGCTGTACGCCGGCCAGTTCGGTCTGCACGGCTTCGCCCTCGGCGATGCCCTGGCCGTGACCCTGAGACCCGTGCACGGCCTGGCCGCCGCCCTGGGCGTGGCCTGCATCCTGGCCCCGTTGTGGCAGGCGCGCATCGAGGCG
This sequence comes from Pseudomonas sp. RIT411, assembly GCF_003057735.2. NCBI lineage: Bacteria > Pseudomonadati > Pseudomonadota > Gammaproteobacteria > Pseudomonadales > Pseudomonadaceae > Pseudomonas > Pseudomonas sp. RIT411. The sequence goes on along the minus strand of NZ_QBIZ02000021.1, from coordinate 53,013 downwards.
CGCCTGCCCGGCAGCGCACTGCTGCGCGTCCTCGGCGCCGCCTGGCCGGTGGCCGGCTTCCTGCTCTGCTTCGCGCTGATCGCCAGTCGCGAAGCCGTGCCCTTCCTCTACTTCCAGTTCTGAGGCCGCCGTCATGAGCGCTCCCGCCCTGCCGCCCTCACCCGCACCGCAACCGCCCAGCGCCAGCAGCGTGCGGCTGGCCCCGCTCGCCGGAGTGGTCTTCGCCCTGTTCCTGGCGATCGGCCTGCTGTCCTGCGCCTGGGCGCTGCTCACCGATCGCCTTTCGCTCTGGCCGGAAAGGGTGGATCGCCATGCCCTGCTCGAAGGCGAGATCACCCACCACATCGCCAAGGAACTGGCCAAGGCGCCATTGCCGGAAGCGGCCGCCCGCCTGGAACGCGGCGCCAGCTGGCTGCTGCTGGGCGACAGCGGACCCCGGGTGCGCCAGGGCTGCCCCGGCTGGCTGTTTCTCGCCGAAGAACTCGAGGTCTCGCGCCAGGCCGCCGCCAATGCCCGGGCCCGCGCCCAGACGGTGATCGAACTGCGCCAGCAACTGGCCGCCCGGCACATCCAGTTGCTGGTCGCCGTGGTGCCGGACAAGAGTCGCATCGCCGCCGACCAGCTGTGCGGACTGCGACGCCCGGCCGCCTTCGCCAATCGGGTCGCCGACTGGACGCGGATGCTGAGTGCCGCGCGCGTACCGGTGCTCGACCTGACTACGGCGCTCACGCCCCTGGGCAGCGCCGCCTTCCTGCGCACCGATACCCACTGGAACGAGGCCGGTGCCGAGGCCGCGGCCCGCGCCCTGGCGCTGCGCATCCAGGCGCTGCCCTTCCAGGCCAGCCCGGCACGGGCCTTCACTCGCACGCTGCTGGCGCCGGCACCGCGACCCGGTGACCTGGTGCGCCTGGCCGGCCTGGACTGGCTGCCGCCGCGCCTGCAGCCGACCCCCGAGGTGCTGCGCCTGACCCAGGTCGACAGCCGCGCCGCAGCCGGCGCCAGCGATGACCTGTTCGGCGATGGGGACCTGCCCAACGTCGCGCTCATCGGCACCTCCTTCTCGCGCAATTCCAATTTCCTGCCCTTCCTGGAACAGGCCCTGGGCGCCAGCGTCGGGCGTTTCGCCAAGGACGGCGGGCATTTCGCCGGTGCGGCACGGGACTATTTCGCCAGTCCCGCCTTCCGACAAACCCCGCCACAGTTATTGGTCTGGGAAATTCCCGAGCGCGATTTACAATCCCCCGGCCCCGAGGCGTTGCGTCTCGATCCGCGTCCTTGAGGCAACCAAGGCTTTCCCCATGGGTCTGAGGACGCAACCCCCAGCCCCCAGGAAGCCTTTCGATGACGGAACTGCTAGACGGCCTGACCCAGTGGATCAACCAGCACCACCAGTGGCTGGGCGTGGCCATCTTCATCATCTCCTTTCTCGAGTGCCTGGCCCTGGCCGGGCTGGTGGTACCGGGCACGGTGATCCTGTTCGCCGTGGCCGTCGCCGCCGGCAATGGCGCGCTCAATCTCTTCGATACCCTGCTGCTGGGCTTCCTCGGCGGCATCCTTGGCGATGCGGTGTCCTACTTCATCGGCCGCCGCTTCCACGAGGGCATCCGCCGCCTGCCCGGCTTGCGCACCCATCCGGAATGGATCGGCTCGGCCGAGGGCTTCATCCACAGATACGGCGTGGCCAGTCTGCTGGTGGGTCGCTTCATCGGTCCGCTGCGCCCGCTGCTGCCGCTGATCGCCGGCATGCTGGACATGCCCCTGGTCAAATTCGTCAGCGTCAGCCTGGTGGCCGCCGCCGGCTGGTCCATCGCCTACCTCGGCCCGGGCTGGGTGACTGGCGCGGCCTTCCGCCTACCCTTGCCGGAAGGCTTCTGGCAGCAGGCCGGCATCATCCTCGGCGGCATCGCGGCGCTGGTGGCGGTCATCGCCCATGGCGCCTGGCGCGAGCGCGCCGGCACCACGCTGATCAGCGGCGCCCTCTGCCTGGCCGGGCTGCTGGCCCTGCTGTTCGGCTGGCACCACCTGCGCGCCTTCGACGAAGGCCTGATGGCGCTGGTGCAGGAGCATCGCGAGGGCTGGCTCAACCTGGTCGCCGTGGTCATCACCCGCATGGGCGATTTCCGTACCCAGCTGATCCTGGCCGCCGTGCTGATCCTGGTGCTGGCCGCCTTCCGCCAGTGGCGCCCGCTGCTGTTCGCCCTGGGCACCACCCTGGGGACCGCTCTGGCCAATGGCCAGTTGAAGAATCTGCTGGCCCGCGCGCGCCCCGATGTGCTCGCCGAACCCCTGACCACCTACAGCCTGCCCAGCGGCCACAGCTCGGCCTCCTTCGCCTTCTTCCTGACCCTGGGCATCCTCGTCGGCCGCCGCTATGGTCCGCGCGGGCGCCTCGCCTGGCTGGTGATCGCTGCCCTGCCGGCGGTGCTCATCGCCCTCAGCCGCGTCTACCTGGGCGTGCACTGGCCCACCGACATCCTGGCCGGCGCCCTGCTCGCCGGCGGTTTCTGCGGCCTGAGCCTGGCGCTGTTGCAGAAGACCGGCGGCAATCGCCTGGAGCCGATCCCGCCGCGGACCTGGTGGGTGCTGCTGCCCCTGGTCGTACTGGTGCTGGCCTTCGCCGCCGGCTGGGCCCTGCCCGAAGCCATCGAGCGCTATGCGCCCCGGTTGTAAGGCCGCGGCCGAAAAAATCCGCGCCCGGTCCTGCAGTTCCGGTTCGATTGTGGTCTGAACGGCTGGAACTACGGCGGTGGGTGGGGAGACACGATAGATGGCAGCGCAGCTTGCCGACTGGAACGAACTGGACTTTCTCGCCGGCGGTGGCGAGATGGGCGCCCGGCTGCGCAGTCACGACTGGTCGGAATCCCCTCTGGGCCCGCCCTCTCAGTGGCCGCAATCTCTCAGGTCCGCACTGAGCATCTGCCTGAATTCCAGCTTTCCCACCGCCATCTACTGGGGCCCCGACCTGCTGCTGCTCTATAACGATGCCTGGGCGCCGATTCCCGCCGAGCGGCATCCCTGGGCCCTGGGTCGCCCGGCGCAGGAGGTCTGGCAGGACATCTGGCCGGTGGTGGGGCCGCAGTTCGGGCAGGTCCTGAGCAGCGGCCAGGGCTTTTCGGTATTCGACCAGCTGCTGCCGATGCTGCGCCAGGGGGTGGTCACCGAGACCTACTGGAACTACAGCTTCACCCCGATCCGTGGCGAAGGCGGCGAGATCGCCGGGATCTTCAACCAGGGCCACGAGACCACCCAGCGCATCCTCGACGAGCGCCGTCGGGCCGCGGATGCCGCCCGCCAGCGGCGGATGTTCGAGCAGGCGCCCGGCTTCGTCGCCATCGTGCGCGGCCCGGATCACGTCTTCGACTTCGTCAACGTCGCCTACAGCCGCCTGTTCGATGGCCGGCCCCGCGAAGGCCTGACGGTGCGCGAGGTCTTTCCCGAATTGCACAATCAGGGCTACTTCGAGTGGCTCGAACAGGTCTATCGCAGCGGTCGCCGCTTCGTCGCCGAGCACCAGCCCCTGCGCCTGGAAACCGCGGGCGAACCGGTCCGCACTCTGTACCTGGATTTCATCTACGAACCCCTGACCGACGAAACCGGCCAGGTGATCGGCATCTTCTGCCAGGGGCAGGACGTCACCGAAGCCCATCTGGCGCGCGCCGCGCTGGAGGCCAGCGAACGACGCTTCCGCACCGCCCTGGAAATCGAGACGGTGGGCGCCCTCTGCTTCGATGCCGAGGGGCGGCTGATCGATGCCAATGACGCCTTCCTGCGCATGAGCGGCCATGACCGCGAGGACCTGGCCGCCGGGCGCATCGCCTGGCCCGCACCGCTACTGCCCCATGCCGACCCTCAGGTGCCGCCCGAGGAGCGCAGCTATCGGCGCCGCGACGGCTCGACCGGCTGGGCGCTGGTGGCCGCCAAGCGCCTGCCCGATGGCAGCGCCTTCGAATTCCTGGTCGACATCAGCGACCGCAAGCAGGCCGAGGCCGAGTTGCGCGAGGAAACCCGCACCCTCGAAGCCCTCAAGCGCATCGACACGGAGTTGGCCAGCCAGCTGGATCTGGCGCACCTGGTGCAGACCGTGACCGATGCCGGGGTGGAGTTGACGGGCGCGGAATTCGGCGCCTACTTTCATCAACGCCATGAAGAAGGTGGCGGACGTCTGCAGCGCTTCACCCTGTCCGGCGTCGAGCGGGACCTTTTCGAGCAGATCGGAGAATCCGCTGCCACCACCCTGTTCGTCACCACCCTGGGCAGCGCGGGCGTGGTCCGCAGTGACGACCTGGCGAGCGACCCACAGCTCGGCCACGTCCTGGCGCCGCAAGGCCGCGCGAGTCGGCTGCCGGTGCGCAGCTATCTGGCCGTCGCGGTGGTGGCCCGCAGTGGCGCGGTGCTGGGCGGGCTGGGCTTCGGCCATCCGGAGCCGGGGCGCTTCAACGCCCGCCACGAACGCCTGATGGTCGCCCTGGCCGCTCGCGCGGCCATCGCCATCGAGCAGGCCCAGCTGTTCCAGGCGGTGCGGACCGCCAACGAGACCCTCGAACAGCGTGTCATCGAGCGCACCGTCGAACTGACCCAGGCGCAGCAGGCGCTGCACCAGGCGCAGAAGATGGAGGCCATCGGCCAGTTGACCGGCGGCATCGCCCACGACTTCAACAACCTGCTGGCCGGCATCATCGGCAGCCTGGAGCTGATCGAGCGCCGCCTGCAGCAGCACCGGACCGACCAGCTCGACCGGCTGCTCGGTGGCGCCCAGGCCTACGCCGCACGCGCGGCCTCCCTGACCCAGCGGCTGCTGGCCTTTTCCCGGCGGCAGACCCTGGAACCCAAACCCACTGATGTGAACGAGCTGATGCTGGCCATGGAAGAGCTGATCCGCCGCAGCGTCGGCCCGGCGATCGAGGTGCAGGCCGAGCCGGCAGAGCCGCTCTGGTCGACGGTGATCGATGCCGTGCAACTGGAAAGCGCCCTGCTCAACCTGGCGATCAACGCCCGGGACGCCATGCCCCAGGGCGGCCAGCTGCGGCTGTCCACGGCCAATCTGCCGGAGGATGCGCCGGAACGACCGGAGGACCTGCCGGCAGGCGATTACGTGAGGGTCAAGGTGAGCGACACCGGGACCGGCATCGCGCCGGAGATCCTGGAGCGGATCTTCGATCCCTTCTTTACCACCAAGCCGCCGGGTCAGGGCACCGGACTGGGCCTGTCGATGGTGCACGGCTTCGTGCACCAGTCGGGTGGCCAGATCCAGGTCGACACCACGCCGGGCGTGGGGACCTGCATCTCGCTCTATCTGCCACGGGCGCCGGAGGACGACGCCCGCATGTCCTGAGCGACGCCCGGCGGCGCCGCTCGATCAACCTCAGAGGCCGGCGCCATGGGGCGTGGTGCCGCCCTTCATCTGCGATTGCAGGTAGTTCTGCAGACCGATCTTGTCGATCAGGCCCAGCTGCTGCTCCAGCCAGTAGGCGTGGTCCTCCTCGGTGTCTTCCAGCTGCACCACCAGGATCTCGCGGGTCACGAAATCCTTGTGCTGGTTGCACAGGGCCACGCCCTGGGCCAGGGCTTCGCGTACCTCGTACTCCAGCGCCAGGTCCGCGCGCAGCATCTCCGGTACGGTCTGGCCGACGGTGATGGCATTGGGACGCATGTCCGGCGTGCCCTCGAGGAAGAGGATGCGGCGCAGCAGGGCATCGGCGTGCTGGGTTTCCTCTTCCATCTCGTGGCCGATCCGCTCGTACAGGCGCATCAGGCCCCAGTCCTCGTACATCCGCGAGTGGATGAAGTACTGGTCGCGCGCCGCCAGCTCGCCGCGCAGCAGCTGGTTGAGGTAGTTGATGACGTCCGGATGGCCTTGCATGAAAAGAGTCCTGTGCTGTTCAGTGCCCAGTTTAGCGCGCTGGCGCCCGGAGGACGCCGTTCATCGCCCGACCACTGGGGCCGTTCGTCTCATCGCAGCGCTAATCGTTCTACTTAACGATCAGCTTAGCCAGGGCGGCGGCGGTTCTTCGCGCACGCTGGGCTCGTCCTGCTCGCGCCGCGCGGCCTGGCGACGCTCCTCGTCGCGCCGGGCGGCCTCGATCTCGCGCATCACCGCATGGACGTCGGCCTGGCCTTCGCGTTCGACGAATTCGCCGGTCAGGCGGGTATTGGCGAACAGCTCGCCCTTCTCGAACAGCGCCCACATCTCCGGCGCATAGCGGGTCTTGCGCAATTCCGGGGCGAAGCGACCGAAATACAGCGCCATGTTCTCCACGTCCCGCGCCAGCAGGCGGAAGGCGTGGTTGTTGCCGGCGGCGTCCACCGCCTGGGGCAGGTCGATGATCACCGGGCCGTCCTCGGCCAGCAGCACGTTGAATTCGGAGAGGTCGCCGTGGACCAGGCCAGCGCAGAGCATGCGCACGATCTGGCCGATCATCAGCTCGTGGTAGCGCAGCGCTTCCTCGGCGGTGAGGGTCACGTCGTTGAGCCGCGGCGCGGCCTCGCCATTGCCGTCGGTGACCAGGTCCATCAGCAGCACGCCGTCGAGGAAGTCGTGGGGCTTGGGCACCCGCACCCCGGCATCGGCCAGGCGATAGAGCGCCGTCACCTCGGCGTTCTGCCAGTTGTCCTCGCGCTCGCGGCGACCGAACTTGGAGCCCTTGGCCATGGCGCGGTTTTCCCGACTGCCACGCACCTTGCGCCCTTCCTGATACTCGGCGGCCTGGCGGAAGCTGCGCTTGTCGGCCTCCTTGTAGACCTTGGCGCAACGTACCTGGCTGCCGCAGCGCACCACGTAGACCGCCGCTTCCTTGCCACTCATCAGGGGCCGTATCACCTCATCGACCAAGCCGTCCTCGATCAGCGGCTCGATGCGTTTGGGAGTTTTCATCGCCGGTTCCAGCTCCTTCTTGTCGGTCGTCTCGGGGGGACGTGTGAGGCAAGTTTCAAGCCAGACGCCGAGAAAGGGAAGTCGGCGTCGCCCCTGAGCGTGCGACTCATCGAAGCGGACAAGATTCCTCAGCCGTGACCGGTTGCATCGTCAGCCGCCGAAGAAGGCCAGGAACCGCCGCCACTCGGCCTGGGCCTCGGCCAGCTCCACCGGGGCGAAGCGCACCTCGTGATGGGCCGGGCACTGGGCCAGGCGCGCCAGGTCCAGCGGGTGGATGAAGCCCAGCAGCGGATAGCCGCCCATGGTCTGGCGATCGGCCATGAGCACGATGGGCTGGCCATCGGGCGGCACCTGGATGGCACCGGTCACCACGCCCAGCGACCACTGGCGACGCGGGGGCGCCAGGGGCACCTCGCCGGCCAGGCGGATGCCCATGCGATCGGACTGCGGGCTGATGCGCCAGGACTGCGTGCAGAGCGCCTGCTGCTGCGCCGGGCCGAAGGCCTCGGCGTCGCCACCGAGGATCACCCGCAGGGTCGGCACCTCGCGGTAGTCCGGCACGAAACGCGCGGCCGGGCCGCAGCCGTGGGCATGCAGCGCGCTCACCGCCGCGCAGCCCAGCCGCTGGCCGGCCGCCAGCGGCGCGCCCTGGCCCTCCAGCCCGCCCAGGCCTTCGCGCCGGTTGCTGGCCACGCTCCCCAGGGTCGCCGGCGCCTGGAAGCCGCCACCGGCGGCGGCCAGGTAGGCGCGCTGCCCGGACTGGGCGAAGCCCAGGCGCAAGCGCGCGCCAGCCCTTACCGGAAAACACGACCAGGCCGGCAGGGGCTCGCCATCCAGGCGGGCATCCAGCGGCGCACCGGTCAGCGCCAGCCAGGTATCGGTCTCGATCTCGAATTCGGCGCCGCCCAGGGCGATCTCCAGCAGCGGCGCCGCGACCGGATTGCCCACCAGGCGATTGGCCCAGCGCGCGGCATGGCCGTCCATGGGCCCCGAGGGCGCTACCCCCAGGTGTTGCCAGCCCTGGCGCCCCAGATCCTGCAGCAGGGTCAGGGGACCGGGTTTGATGACCTGCAGTCCGCTCATGGCTGACCTCCCTGGGCGCGAAAGGCCGCTTCGTCGACGGGTACGAAGCGCACCCGATCACCGGGTGCCAGCAGGCACGGCGGCTCGGCCCGGGCATCGAAGACCGTCCACAGGCAGCGACCGATGAGATTCCAGCCGCCCGGCGACGCCTGGGGATAGACGGCGGTCTGGCGCTCGGCGATGGCCAGGCTGCCGGCGGGTACGTGGGTCCGCGGCGTGCTGCGCCGGGGCAGCGCCAGGCGTTCGTCCAGTTCGCCAAGAAAGGCGAAGCCCGGCATGAAGCCGATGGCGCCCACCTGATAGTCACGACCGCTGTGCAGAGTGATGACCTCGCCCTCGCTCAGGCCACAGCGCTCGGCCACCTCGGCCAGATCGGGGCCGGCATAGAGCGTCGGCACCTGGTGCAGGCGCCCGCCCTCGCCCGCTGGCGCGGCGCCCGGCCAGTCGGCCAGCAGGGGGTCGAGGCCGGCCTGTAGCTCGGCCAGGGTCAAGCGCAGGGGATCGTAGTGCACCAGCAGGCTGGTCCAGCCCGCCACCAGATCGGTCACCGCCGGGCCGAAGCGCTGGTGAATCCGCTCGCCCAGGCGGGCGATGCGCGGCGGCAGCTCGGCATCGGGATGCTCGGCCAGTTCGAGCAGCAGCGCCGCAACGCCAAAAGGCTTGCAGACGATCATAGGGCGTCCAGGGCGGCGCGCAGCCGCCGTAGTACCGCCAGGGATTCGGCGTTATCACCATGCACGCAGAGGCTGTCGGCCTGCAGCCGCATGGGCTGGCCATCGAAACCGGGAAAGTCTTCGCCGCGGGCGATGGCGACGGCCTGGGCGAGGATGCGTTCGGGATCGTGATGGACGGCGCCGACCTGGCCACGCGGAGCCAGGGAGCCGTCGGCCAGATAGGCGCGATCGGCGAAGGCTTCCAGCAGCAGCGGCACCCCGGCGGCTTCGGCCAGCCGGCGCTCGCGATCATTGTCGGCCTTGGCCAGCACCATCAGCGGCAGTCCCTGGCGATAGCGGGCGCAGGCGGAAAGCGCGGCGCTCAGCAGGGCATCGTCCTTGACCAGGGCGTTGTAGAGGGCGCCGTGGGGCTTCACGTACTCGACGCGTACGCCTGCGGCGCGGCAGAAGGCGTCGAGGGCGCCGATCTGGTAGAGGATCATGGCTTCCACCTCGGCCGGAGTGCAGGCCATGGGCCGCCGACCGAAGCCCACCAGATCGGGATAGGCCGGATGGGCGCCGATCTGCACGCCGTTGGCCACCGCCAGGGTCACGGCGCGCTGCATGGTCAGGGGATCGGCGGCATGGAAGCCGCAGGCCAGGTTGGCCTGGTCGACCAGGGGAATGGCATGGGCGTCGTCACCCATGGACCAGGCACCGTAGCTTTCACCGGAATCGCAATTGAGCAGCAGGCGAGCGGGCATGACAGGATCCTCTGAGAAGGTAGCTCGAGTGTCGGAAAGCCGGAGCGCCGCTGTCCAACAAAAGATTCCGGGCGCTGGCGATAAGAAGCTGTTGAAACCTCGGGGCTAGACCAGCACCGGCAAGGCGCGCTCCGGGCCCAGGCGCGTGCACCAGTCGGCTACCACCGTCTGGCTCAGGGCCACCACCGCCTCGCTCAGCGCCAGGCCGGCGCCGCCATGCCAGCTGGCCTGGACATCGAAGGGCGGCGGGCCGGCCAGCGGCAGGGGCATGAGACTGCCGCGGGCCAATTCCTCGATCACCAGGGCCGGCGGCAGGGCGCCGATGCCGAAGCCCTCGCCCATCAGCTTGATGATGGCCGCCACCGAGTTGATGCAGCAAACCCGCGGTTCGGCGATGCCTTCGCGCTGGAGCAGGCCGAGGATGTCCTGGTGCGGGCGGGAATGGCGGGGAAAGGGGATCAGCCGTTCGCCCGCCAGTTCGGCGAGATTTGCGTAGGGCCGCGCCAGGTGGCTGTCGCTGGCCACCAGCCAGCGCACCGGGTAGCTGGCCAGGTGCAGATTGCGGATGCCCTCGGCGCGCAGGAGATCGGTCTGGAAGATCAGGTCGAGCTGCCCCCGCGCCAGCTGCTCGGCCAGATTCAGCGCCGTGTCCGCGGTCAATTCCAGCTCGATGGCCGGATAGGTCTGGGTGACCGCGGCGATCAGTTGGTCCAGCCAGCTGTGGATCACCGTATCCATCACCCCGATGCGCAGGCGGCCCTCCAGGGTCTGGCCATGGCCAAGGGCCTCGTGCAGCTCGCGCTGGGTGGCCAGCATCCGTTCGGCGTAGCCCAGTACCCGATGGCCCTCGGCGGTCAGGCTCACGCCGCGGGAGTCGCGCAGGAACAGTTGCACGCCCAGTTCGCTCTCCAGCACGGCGATGCGACTGGAAATGGCCGCCTGGGTGGTGGACAGCTTTTCCGCCGTCAGGCGGAAACTGCCCAGGCGGGCGACCCAGACGAAGGTATCGAGAAAGCGCAGATTCATGGGGACCTCGACAAGGCTACCCCGCCACTTTACCCCCACCGGCGGTCTTGTCTGCCCCGCTTTTCCCTATCGGCGGCGAACAGTTTTATTTGCTGGACGCCAGCTCCGCCGGCGGCGAAAGATGCCAGCCGGCGTTATGCCAAGTGACGTCTGACAACAATAACGAGCGGTGCCGCGGGCACTGCCTGGATCAGCCGAAGCCGCCCGCGGCTTCCTACCGTCCGCCGCACCGTCTGCCCGGAGCGCGGTGGACCCGCTGGAGACATCCACCTATGCAAACCACCGTCAACCTCTGGCCGCTGCTGGGCGTGCTGGTCATCGTGGTCGGCTTCGTGCTGAGGTTCAATCCGCTGCTGGTCGTCGCCCTGGCCGCCGTGGCCACCGGGATCGCCGCCCAGTTCAGTCCCGAGGCGCTGCTCGCCGCCATCGGCACCGGCTTCATCAAGGCGCGCGCCCTGCCGCTGATCATCCTGCTGCCACTGGCGGTGATCGGCCTGCTCGAACGCCACGGCCTGCGCCTGCATGCGCAGAACTGGATCGCCCGCTTTCGCAACGCCACCGTCGGCCGCCTGCTGATCTTCTACCTCTTCGTCCGCGAGACCACCGCGGCCCTGGGGCTGACCAGCCTCGGCGGCCATCCGCAGATGGTCCGTCCGCTACTGGCGCCCATGGCCGAAGGCACCGCCGAAAAACTCCATGGCCGTCTGCCCGAGGCCCTGCGCCAGCGGCTGCTGGCCTTTTGCGCCGCCACCGACAATGTCGGCCTGTTCTTTGGCGAGGACATCTTCGTCGCCTTTGGCGCCATCGCCCTGATGCACACCTTCCTGCTCGGCGCCGGACTCGATGTCGAACCCCTGCACATCGCCCTCTGGGGCATTCCCACGGCGCTCTGCGCCTTCTTCATCCACGCCCTGCGCCTGCACCGCTTCGATCGCCAGCTCTATCGCGAGCTGACCGCCAACCGGGAGGTGCGGCCATGATCCTGTCGATTCAGTACCTGTTCTGGCTGGCCGGCGCCATCCTGGCGCTGACCGCGGTCATGACCCTGGCCGATCGTCAGCACCCCAAGCGCTGGACCAGCGGTCTGTTCTGGGGCCTGTTCAGCCTGGTCTTCCTGATCGGCGATCGCCTGCCACCCGCCTGGGTGGGCGCCGGGGTGCTGCTGATGGCGGTGCTGGCCGGCTGCGGTGCGGTGGGCAGCGGTCATCACGCCAGTCGTCCCGAACGCGAGACCCGTGCCAGCGCCGGCCGCCTGGGCAATCGCCTGTTCATTCCGGCGCTGGCCATTCCCGTGGTGACGGTGATCGGCAGCGTCTTGCTCAAGGATGTGCAGATCGCCGGTCTGCCGCTGCTCGACCCGAAGAACGTCACCTTCGTCTCCCTCGGCCTGGGCGCCCTGGTGGCCCTGGCGCTGGCCTGCTGGCTGACCCGCGACACCCCGATCCAGGCGATGCGCGAATCGCGGCGCCTGACCGATGCCCTGGGCTGGTCGCTGGTCCTGCCCCAGGCCCTGGCCATGCTCGGCCTGGTCTTTACCGACGCCGGCGTCGGCAAGGCGGTGGCGCACCTGGCCACCGCCTACGTGGCCCTCGACCTGCGCCTGGTGGCGGTGGTGGTCTATGTGGTGGGCATGGCCGCCTTCACCGTCATCATGGGCAACGGCTTCGCCGCCTTCCCGGTGATGACCGGCGGCATCGGCGTGCCGGTGCTGGTGGGCGTCTACCACGCCGATCCGGCGGTGATGGCCGCCATCGGCATGTTCTCCGGCTACTGCGGCACCCTGATGACGCCCATGGCGGCCAACTTCAACATCGTGCCGGCGGCCCTGCTGGAGCTGGACGACAAGAATGCCGTGATCAAGGCCCAGGTCCCCACCGCCCTGGCGGTGCTGGCCTGCAACGTGGTGCTGCTCTATCTGCTGATGTGAGGTATCCCATGACCCTGTTGCTCACCGGTTTCGCGCCCTTTGGCGGCGAGACCCTCAACCCCTCCTGGGAAGCCGTGCGCCGGCTGGATGGCGAGTGCCTCGGCGATCTGCCGGTGGTCGCGGCGCAGCTGCCGACCGAATTCGGCACCGCGCTCCGGGTGCTGGATGAGCTGCTCGAGCGCCATCGCCCGACCCTGGTGGTGGCGGTCGGCCAGGCCGGCGGGCGGGCCGAGCTGTCGCTGGAGCGCATCGCCATCAACGTCGACGACGCCCGCATCCCCGACAACGCCGGACGCCAGCCCATCGACGAGCCGGTGGTGGCTGGTGGCCCGGCGGCCTATTTCAGCACCCTGCCGATCAAGGCCATGACCCGGGTCCTGCGCGACGCCGGCATTCCCGCGGCGGTGTCCCAGACCGCCGGTACCTTCGTCTGCAACCACGTCTTCTACGGCCTGCAGCATCGCCTGCAGGGCAGCGGGGTACGCGGCGGCTTCATCCATATTCCCTACCTGTCGGCCCAGGCCGCCGCTCAGCCCGGCGCGCCGTCCATGGCCCTGGAGACCCTGATCGCAGGTCTGCGCCTGGCGCTGACCTGCGCGGCAACCACCCGGGCGGACCTGCGCGAAGGCGGCGGTCAACTGGACTGACCCCCGCAGGCGCTGCGGCGGAGGACCACCCGGGCCGGCTGGCCTACAATGCCCCCTCCGCCGCCGCTGCGATTAGCCCATGTCCACCCTGCTTGCCGACTGGCGTCACCCCCTGTTGCACCGCCGCGTCTGGGCCCTGGCCGCGCCGATGATCCTGTCCAATCTCAGCGTGCCGCTGGTGACCCTGGTCGACAGCGCCATCGCCGGTCATCTGCCCGAAGCCCGTCAACTCGCCGCGGTGGCCATGGGCGGCGCCTTCTACACCGCCCTGCTGGGCATCCTCGGCTTCCTGCGCATGGGCACCACCGGCTTCGCCGCCCAGGCCAGCGGCCGCCGCGAGGGCGCCGCCCTGCGCCAGATCCTCCTGCAGGCCGGCCTGCTCGGGCTGGGTCTGTCGCTGCTCCTGCTGCTGGCCGCCAGCCTGGCGCTGGAGCCGTTGCTCGCCTGGCTCGGCCTGGATCCCGCCTTCGCCGACCTGGCCGCGCGCTTCCTGCACCTGCGCCTGCTCGGCCTGCCCGCGGCGCTGCTCAGCTACGCGGTGATCGGCTGGCTGCTCGGTACCCAGGATGCGCGCACGCCGCTGGTGCTGCTGCTCACCACCAATGCCCTGAACCTGCTGCTGGTGACCGGCTTCGTGCTCGGCCTCGGCGCCGGGGTGCAGGGCATCGCCCTGGCCTCGGTGCTGGCGGAATGGAGCGGCATGCTGCTCGGCCTCTGGCTGGTGCTGCGCCGCCTGCGGCTGTGGCCCGGCCGGATCGACCGCCCGGCGCTGCGTCGCCTCGCCAGCTGGCGACCGCTGCTGGCGGTCAATCGCGACATCTTCATCCGCTCCCTGGCGCTGCAGGCGGTGTTCCTGCTGTTCGCCGCCCAGGGCGCCCAGCTGGGCGAGACCACGGTGGCGGTCAACGCCCTGCTGCTCAATGGCCTGCTGGTCACCGCCTTCGCCCTCGACGGCCTCGCCCATGCGGTGGAGGCCCTGGCCGGCCATGCCCTGGGCGCGCACGAGGGCGCCACCCTACGCCGGGTGCTGGTGATCGCCGGTGGCTGGTCACTGCTGGCCAGCCTCGGCTTCGCCCTGGCCTTCGCCCTGGGCGGCGATCTGTTCGTCGCCCTGCAGAGCGACATCGCCGCGGTACGCGAGGCGGCTCACGCCTACCTGCCCTATCTGGCCGTGCTGCCGCTGATCGCCATGGTCAGCTACCTGCTGGATGGCCTCTTCATCGGCGCCACCCGCGCCCGGGAGATGCGCAACTCGATGCTGCTGGCCCTGTTGCTGGCGCTGCCGCTCGGCTGGCTGCTGCGCGGCCTCGGCAACCACGGCCTGTGGCTGGCCTTTCTCGCCTTCATGGCGCTGCGCGGCCTGATCTCCGCCCTGCTCGCCTGGCGCCTGGCCCACCGCGAAGGCTGGCTCAGCGACGACGGCAGCGCCTGACGCTGCGGAACCGCCGGGTCGGCGCCCCCCTCAAAGTCGGACATCCCCTGCCGAGAGCGCTGCCATGAGCGAAGACACCCGCGATCAGGAACCCCTGGACACCCCCGCCGACGGCGACGACGTCCCCGAGCACCAGAAGCCGGAAAATCTGGAAAAGCTCAAGGATTACGGCAAGGACCAGATTCCGCCCGGCATCGCCTGACGCCAACCCTGAACCTCTCGACAAAAGCCGTCGACAGCGGTGGCAAAGCCCCGGCGGAGCTCTTAGCATCCGTCGGGTTGAGTAGGCCCAAGGGCCTTCGTGAAGGGAATCCGGATCACCATGACCGTCAGGTCCTACCTGTCGCCTCTGCGCGCGCCCCTGTTGGCGCTACTGGCGCTTGTCCCGGCGCTGGCCCAGGCCGTCGACGGCTACGCCGGGATCGCCTTCGGCACCGAGCAGAAAGCCTTTCTGGCGAAAAAGCTCTGCACCTTCCAGCCGCGCAAGATCGACGTCGTCGGCGTCGAGTATTTCGAGTGCACTGACCTGACCTTCGCCGGTGAAAAGGTCGAGGCCGGCGCCTTCTTTATCGATGGCCGCTTCCTGCGCCTGTCCATCGTCACGCCCCTGGCGCAGTCCTTCCTGATCGCCGAAGGCCTCACCCAGAAATACGGCAAGCCCTCTTCTCAGTCGTCAGCCGCCGCCTTCGAGCGCCTGACCCAGGACGACGACGCCCAGGCCTATCTGGCCTTCGATCACGACACCGTCGTCTACAAGTTCAGCGCCCAGGCGGCACGCAAGAAGCAGGTCCTGCTGATCTATACCTCGCCGCGCTACGAGCCCCTGCTCAAGGAGAAGCAGCTGCAGTTCGTCAAAGATTCTCTCTAAACATCCGGTTACAGCTCGTCGGACAATTGGGCCTTTGGCCATCAAAGTGTTGCCCCGTTCACGTATGGCCGGAAACAAGCCATGAACAATGGCAGATAGCCACGGTCAGAACGCGGGCAAGGAGCCCCTTCCTGTAACCGGCTACTTACGGACGTCGTTCCTTCGGGAGTCCTACCATGACCGAACCTGTCGCAACGCGCGCCCTGGCGCCGCAGCGTTCCCGCTTTCGTTTGCCCCAGTGCTTTGGCTTCAGCTGCACAGGTTCTCTTTTGAAAAGGATCATTCAATGAACACTCGCAATCTCTGGGTCGACTATGCCAAAGCCATAGGCATCGTGCTGGTCGTCTACGGCCATGTCGTCCGCGGCCTGCTCAACGCCGGCATCCTGCAGGACGCCGAATTCCACGGCCTGGTGGACAGCGTCATCTACAGCTTCCACATGCCGCTGTTCTTCTTCCTGTCCGGCCTGTTCTTCTACAGCTCCTTCATCAAGCGCGGCACCGGCGGCCTGCTGGTGAACAAGATCGACACCATCGTCTATCCCTTCCTGGTCTGGTCGCTGCTGCAGGGCTCGGTGGAGGCGCTGATGTCGCGCTACACCAATGGCGGCGTCAGCTTCAGCGAAGTCCTGACGGTCTGGGAGCCACGCCAGCAGTTCTGGTTCCTCTATGCGCTGTTCCTGGTGTTCTGCCTGGCCATGCTCGCCTATCGCTGGGCTAAGCCGCTGGCCTTCTTCGCCGTGTTCGCCTTTGGCGCCCTGGTCTATCTGTTCCAGAACGCCGGCCCGGAAGACTTCTTCTTCACCTTTACCGCGCAGAACTTCGTGTTCTTCGCCTTCGGCGTCTGGTTCAACAACTTCAAGCAGGCCATCGAGGAACAGGCCGGTCGCGTGATGCTGGGTTCGGGTCTGCTGTTCGTGGTGCTCGAATACTGGTTCCACGGCCTGCTGGGCCTGGTCTACACCGATCGTGGCCTGGCCACCCTGGTGCTGGCGCTGAACGGCATCGTCTTCGTCAGCGCCACCTGCATGGTGCTGGCACAGCGGCCGCTGCAATGGGTGCTGACCCTGGGCGCGCTGTCGATGCCCATCTACGTGATGCACGTGCTCAGCGGCAGTGGCGCCCGCATCGTCCTGAGCAAGGGCCTGCACATCAACGACGGCCTGCTGCACATCGTCGCCGGTTGCGCCTTCGGCATCCTGGTGCCGGTGGCCATCGCCAAGCTGCTGGAAGCCCGCGGCATCAACGGTCTGTTCGAGGCGCCGGCGTGGATCTCCGCCCGGCGGTGGCTTCGGCCCAAAGCAGAAACCCCCCGCCCCGCCGTCTAAATGACGACACCGGCCAGGGCGCCCTGCGCGCCCTGGCCGGCGCGGCAGAGCTTTCGGATCACCGCGCAAGAGCCAATAAAAAACCCGCTGCCAGTCACCTGGCAGCGGGTTTTTTGTTGGCTGAAGCCCAGTGGCTTCAGCCGGCTACGCGGATCACTGGCTGGCCAGCACCTGGCCGTTCTTGACTTCCAGTTGCTTGCCCGGCTCGTGGTCCATGCGGACCTGGCCGATCTTGCCATCCAGCAGGTACTTGACGTCATAGCCGACCACCTTGTCGCTGCTGTCGTTGACCGTGCTGCAGCGGGTCTGGGTGGTGGTGTAGGTGTCGCGGTTCTGCATGTATTCCTGACCCTTGTTGCCGGCGTAACCACCGCCCACGGCACCGGCGATAGTCGCCAGGGTCTTGCCGCTGCCGTTGCCGACCTGGTTGCCCAGCAGACCGCCGACGACCGCGCCTACGGCGGTCCCGGCGATCTGGTGTTGGTCCTGAACAGGCCGCCGATGCGTCACCGCGACCTCCTTGCAGACCTCGCGCGGGGTCTTGACCGTTTCCTTGACCGGCTGGACGGCGACGACCTCGGCGTACTGAGGCCCGCGGTCGACGAAACTGTACGCCACGGCGCCACCAGCGGTGGCGACGATGGCTCCCAGAACCGTACCTACGAGCATCGACTTGTTCACTACAACCTCCTGACTACTCTGTCATAGCGGGCACCTGGCCCTTTGCCATGCCTGGGACATCAGGGACGGTCGTCGAGTTCCTTGGCTTGCGGGGGAATCAGGTCCTCGCTCTTCAGGTCCAGCCAGATCAGCACCACGTTGGCGATATAGATCGACGAGTAGGTACCGGCCAGCACGCCGATGAACAGCGCCAGGGAGAAGCCGAACAGGTTGTCGCCGCCAAAGAACAGCAGCGCCGCCACGGCCAGCAGGGTCGAGATCGAGGTGGCCAGGGTGCGCAGCAGGGTCTGGGTGGTCGAGACGTTGATGTTCTCGATCAGACTGGCCTTGCGCAGTACCCGGAAGTTCTCCCGCACCCGGTCGAACACCACGATGGTGTCGTTGAGCGAGTAGCCGATGATGGCCAGGACCGCCGCCAGCACCGTCAGGTCGAAGGTGATCTGGAAGAACGACAGCAGGCCCAGGGTCACCACCACGTCGTGCACCAGCGAAATGATCGCGCCCACGGCGAACTTCCACTGGAAGCGGAAGGCCACGTAGACCAGCACGCTACCCAGGGCCAGCAGCATGCCCAGGCCGCCCTGGTCACGCAGTTCCTCGCCCACCTGCGGACCGACGAACTCGGTACGGGTCAGGGAGAAGCGCTCGGTGCTCGCCTTCTGCAACGCGCTGGTCACCTGCTGGCCCAGCTGCGGGTTGTCACCCGGCATCCGGACCAGGACATCGGTGGTGGCGCCGAAGCTCTGCACCACCGCCTCCTCGAAGCCGGCGCCCTGCAGCTCCTGACGGATCTTGCCGAGGTCGGCGGGTTGCTCGTAGCGCAGCTCGATCAGGGTACCGCCGGTGAAGTCCAGGCCGAAGTTCAGCCCCTTGTAGAACCAGCTGAACAGCGCCAGAACGGTCAGGAGCGCGGTGATGGCGAACGCGATGTTGCGTACGCCCATGAAGTTGATGGTCTTTTTCATCGCCGCGTCCTCAAATCCACAGCTTCTTGACGTTCCGGCCGCCATAAATCAGGTTGACCATGGCACGGGTCACGAAGATGGCGGTGAACAGGGAGGTGAAGATACCCAGCGACATGGTCACGGCGAAGCCCTTGACCGGCCCGGTGCCCATGGCGAACAGGATGGCGCCCACCAGCAGGGTCGTCAGGTTGGAGTCCAGGATCGCCGTGAAGGCGCGACTGAAGCCCTCATGGATGGCGCGCTGGATCGGCATGCCGTTGGCGATCTCTTCGCGGATCCGCGAGAAGATCAGCACGTTGGCGTCCACCGCCTGACCCATGGTCAGGACGATACCGGCGATGCCCGGCAGGGTCAGGGTGGCATGCAGGATGGACATCAGAGCCATCAGCAGCACCATGTTGAAGCCCAGGGCGATGGTCGCCAGCAGGCCGAAGAAGCGGTAGATGGCGATCAGGAACAGCGAGACGAAGACCATGCCCCACAGCGAGGCATCGATACCCTTCTCGATGTTGTCGGCACCCAGGCTTGGGCCGAGGGTGCGCTCCTCGGCGAAGTACATGGGTGCGGCCAGGCCACCGGCACGCAGCAGCAGCGCCAGTTCCGAAGCCTCGCCCGAGCCGTTCAGGCCGGTGATGCGGAAGCTGTTGCCCAGGGCCGACTGAATGGTCGCCAGGCTGATGATGCGCCGCTCCTCCTCGAAGCCGGGCACCGCCACTTCCTTCTGTACGCCGTCGACGGTCTGGGTGGTGTAGCGGGTGACCGGACGCTGCTCGATGAACACCACGGCCATGCTGCGGCCGACGTTGCTGCGGGTGGCGCGGTTGATCAGGTCGCCGCCATGGCCATCCAGGCGGATGTTGACCTGGGGCCGGCCGTTCTCGTCGAAGCTGGCCGAGGCGTCGGTGACCTGGTCACCGGTGATGATGACGTTACGCTCCAGCGGTACCGCCGGACGACCAGGCTCGCGGAATTCGAAGCTCTCGGTGGAGGCGCGCGGGGTGTCCGCGGTGGCGGCCAGGCGGAATTCCAGGTTGGCGGTCTTGCCGAGGATGCGTTTGGCTTCGGCGGTGTCCTGCACGCCCGGCAGCTCGACCACGATGCGGTCGGCGCCCTGGCGCTGCACCAGCGGCTCGGCCACGCCCAGTTCGTTGACCCGGTTGCGCACCGTGGTCAGGTTCTGGGTGACGGCATAGTTGCGGATCTCGCGCAGCTTGGCCTCGGTCAGCTGCAGACGCAGCACCTGCAGGTCACCACGGGTGTCGGTGGTCAGCTCGAAATCGGTGTAGTTCTTGCGGATCAGGCTCTGCGCCTGCTGCAGATCGGCGGCATCGGTGAAGCCCAGCTGCAGGGCGCCGTTCTGGTCGGGCATGCTGCGATAGCGCACCTTCTCGCGACGCAGCAGGGTCTTGACCTCGTTGTCATAGACCTTCAGGCGCGCGTCCACGGCCTTGTCCATGTCCACAGCCAGCAGGAAGTGCACACCACCGGACAGGTCCAGGCCCAGCTTCATGGGGCTGGCACCGAGCTTGCGCAGCCACTGCGGGGTGGTGGGCGCCAGGTTCAGGGCGACCACGAAGTCGTCGCCAAGGGTGCGGCGGACCACTTCCTGGGCCGGCAGCTGATCGTCGGCGCGCATCAGGCGGATCAGCACCCGGCTGCCGCTCTCGTTGACGTCGCTGGATTTCACGGCGAGTTGCGCCTGCGCCAGAGCCGCGTTCACCCGCTGCACATCGGCAGGGGTCACCGTGCGTTCGGTGCTGGAAGCGCTGATCTGCAGGGCCGGATCGTCGGGGTACAGATTAGGAACCGAATAGATGACGCCCACGACCAGTACGGCCAGGATCAGCAGGTACTTCCAGAGGGGATATTTGTTGAGCATGACACCGCCCGAGATAAAGGCGGGGCGCCTTGCGCGCCCCGATATTAGCTAGATTGAGGAAGACTCAGAGGGCCTTCAGGGTGCCCTTCGGCAGGGTCGCGGCAATGGCGCCCTTCTGGAACTTGAGCTCGACGTTGTCGGACACTTCCAGCACCACGAACTCGTCGGTGACCTTGTTGATGCGACCGGCGATGCCACCGGTGGTCACCACTTCGTCACCCTTCTGCAGGCCGCCGATCAGGTTCTTGTGATCCTTGGTGCGCTTGGCCTGGGGACGCCAGATCAGGAAATAGAAGATCACCACGAAGCCGATCAGGAAGATGAACTGAATGTATTCACCTCCCGGTGCAGCGTTGGCGGCCGGCGCGGCAGCTTCCTGGGCCTGGGCCGTGGAAATCAGAAAACTCATTGCACTACTCCTTGCAGAGTTGGATGACGGAAAAAGAAGAGATGCCGGGGGTCGCTCGCCGCCGTTCCGACCGCCTCGAGACCCTGCTCACGCCCCTGACGAAGGACGCGCGAGCGCCGTTTCGCCAGGGCGATCGGACAGGGGCTTTCAGCTGTCGAGCGGCGGCGTAGGCAGGCCGCGCCGAGCATAGAAGGCGTCCACAAAGTCGGCCAATTTACCCTCTTGGATAGCCTGGCGCAAACCGGCCATCACGCGCTGGTAATACCGCAGGTTGTGGATCGTATTCAGCATACTCCCCAGCATTTCCCCGCATTTATCCAGATGGTGCAGATAGGCCCGGGAGAAATGTTTGCAGGTGTAACAGTCGCAGGTAGGATCCAGTGGCGTCTCGTCGTGACGGTGCACGGCATTGCGCAGCTTGAGGACACCGGTGTCGATGAACAGATGGCCGTTGCGCGCGTTGCGGGTGGGCATCACGCAATCGAACATGTCGACGCCACGGCGCACGCCTTCCACCAGGTCTTCCGGCTTGCCCACGCCCATCAGGTAGCGCGGCTTGTCCGCCGGCAGGTGCGGCGGCAGGAAGTCCAGCACCCGGATCATCTCTTCCTTGGGCTCGCCCACCGACAGGCCGCCGATGGCGTAACCGTCGAAGCCGATGCCTTCCAGGCCCTCCAGGGACCTCAGGCGCAGCTCTTCGTGCATGCCACCCTGGACGATGCCGAACAGCGCCGAGGGGTTGTCGCCATGGGCTTCGCGGGAGCGCTTGGCCCAGCGCAGCGACAGCTCCATGGAGCGGCGCGCGGTGTCGAAGTCGGCAGGATAAGGGGTGCACTCGTCGAAGATCATCACGATGTCCGAGCCCAGGGCGCGTTGCACCGCCATGGACTCCTCGGGCCCCATGAAGACCTTGGCACCGTCCACCGGCGAGGCGAAGTAGACGCCCTCCTCCTTGATCTTGCGCAGCGCGCCCAGGCTGAACACCTGGAAGCCGCCCGAATCGGTGAGGATCGGCCCCTGCCACTGCATGAAGTCGTGCAGGTCGCCATGGCGCTGGATCACCTCGGTCCCTGGGCGCAGCCAGAGGTGGAAGGTGTTGCCGAGGATGATCTGGGCGCCGATGTCGGCGACGCTGTCGGGCAGCATGCCCTTGACCGTGCCGTAGGTACCGACCGGCATGAAGGCCGGGGTCTCGACCACGCCGCGGGGAAAGGTCAGGCGACCGCGACGGGCCTTGCCCTCGGTGGCCAGCAATTCGAAATTCATGAAACTCATATCAGCTCTCCGGGCCCTGGGCCCCGGGATTGCGGGTGATGAACATGGCGTCGCCATAACTGAAGAAGCGATAGCCCTCGGCCACGGCCGTGGCATAGGCGGCCATGGTCTCGCGGTAACCGGCAAAGGCCGACACCAGCATCAGCAGGGTCGACTCGGGCAGGTGGAAGTTGGTCACCAGCGCATCGACCACGTGGAAGGGCCGACCGGGATAGAGAAAGATGTCCGTCTCGCCGGCGAAGGCCTTGAGCTCGCCGTCACGGGCGGCGCTTTCCAGCGAACGCACGCTGGTGGTGCCAACGGCGATCACCCGGCCACCCCGGGCGCGGCAGGCGGCCACGGCATCCACCACGGCCTGGTCGACCTGCAGCCACTCGCGGTGCATGTGGTGGTCTTCGATCCGTTCCACCCGCACCGGCTGGAAGGTGCCGGCACCGACGTGCAGGGTGACGAAGGCGGTCGCCACGCCCTTGGCGCGGATGGCCTCCAGCAGCGGCTCGTCGAAGTGCAGTCCGGCAGTGGGCGCGGCCACGGCGCCGGCATTGCGCGCATAGACGGTCTGGTAGCGCTCGCGATCCTCGGCTTCGTCAGGCCGGTCGATATAGGGCGGCAGCGGCATGTGGCCGACCCGCTCCAGCAGCGGCAGCACCGGCTCGGCGAATTTCAGCTCGAACAGCGCCTCGTGGCGCGCCACCATCTCGGCCTCGGCGCCGCCGTCGATGAGGATGCGGCCGCCCGGTTTGGGCGACTTGCTGGACCGCACATGGGCCAGCACCCGCTCCTCGTCCAGCACCCGCTCCACCAGGATCTCCAGCTTGCCGCCACTGGCCTTCTGGCCGAACAGCCGCGCGGGTATCACCCGGGTGTCGTTGAACACCATCAGGTCGCCGGGCCGCAGATAGCCCAGCAGATCGGCGAAGTGACGATGGCTGAGCTCACCGCTGGGGCCGTCGAGCACCAGTAATCGACTGCCGCGGCGCTCGGCCAGCGGATGACGGGCGATGAGGGATTCGGGGAGGTCGAAATGGAAGTCGGCGACGTGCATGGCAGGTAGATCTCGAAAGGCCGCACAGCTTACCGGAAGCGGCCTTTTTCACCAACGCACTTTGGATTGACCGGGCCTGCCCGCGTCCCTATACTCCGCCGCCATTGCCCCGGTGGCGGAACCGGTAGACGCGGCGGATTCAAAATCCGTTTCCGAAAGGAGTGGGAGTTCGAGTCTCCCCCGGGGCACCAAGCTGTACCTTCCAGGCCTTCTCCGTGTTGGCTGGAGGCCGAAGAAACCGCCCCTTGAGGCGGTTTTTTTGTGCCTGGGGCGCCCGGGTTGCGGCCTCGAGACGAGCCTCAGTCCACGATGAACAATCTGGCGCCAATCGCGGTAGAGGATCTGTGGGCCTCGGCATTGTCGGCCACTTGGTAGCTCATGCCAGCGGTCAAGGTGAAGACGCGACCATCGACCAGCTCGGTATCCAATCGACCGTCCAGGCACAGCAGGATGTGCCCCTTGCTGCACCAGTGATCGGCAAGGTAACTCTCACTGTACTCGACCATGCGGACTCGTATTGCCCCAAACTGGCAGGTACGCCAAACAGCCGAGCCGGTCGTTCCCGCATGGACTACAGGTTCGATTGTCGACCAATCAGTGATTCCGAATGGAATGTCGCTCAGTTGCATGACGGCCTCTATCAGGACAGGAGGGGTATGGTACCCGGGCAGCAAGACGGTCAATTCATACAGATTGGCCGAATTTGCGAGATACGCAGCCTTGGAGGGTCTCCACTCGCTGCGCCTTCTGTACCTTTACGAATGCGCCGCCCCGTTGATCAGGCACGCTCTTGATCACCCCACTCCCGCTTTCATCATGAGGAAGGATGCCTGTTGAAGTTGAAATGGATATTGCTTGGCCTCGCACTGCTACTGTCCGGCTGCAGTCACTACAGCGATGCCGGCCCGATCTGCGAGCCGAGTCCGCTGAGCGGTGAGGACTGCCAGAAGCGGCAGCCGGTCGGGAATTACCTGATGGACAAGTATCACGAATGGGAACGCTACCAGTAGGCTCGCATTCTCGATCTGTTTAGCGAGGGCTAGGTATGAGGCGAACCGCACCACTGCTGATCGTCCTGTTGCTTGGACTGCAAGGCTGCGCCGTACAGCAACCGGCCCAGCCAGCCGGTGCAGCTGTCGACCTGGATCGCTCGCCCAGCTGGACCCTGCAGGCACGGTTGCACAGTGCGCTCTATGGCTGCGAATTGCTGGTGCTGCACGGCAACAATGCCCGCCTGGCGGGCGAGCTGGGGCGCTTGGCGGACTTTCGCCAGCGGCTGAACAGCTGCCAGACCCAGGCCGCTGCCGAAGAAAAGCAGGCTACGGGCCAGTTACCCACCGGCCAGGATCGCCTGCTGCGCAATGCGCAGAAGGCCTACCTGATCGCCTGGCAGCGCTATCTGGCCGGACTCACCATCGATCATCCGGCCGATCTGCAGCAGAAGCAGTCTTATCTTAAGGCGCGGTCAGCGCTGCTCGAGGTGGCGTCAAAACGCCGGGACATCCGCGCTGAGCCCGGCAAACGACCGGATAGCCAGCTGACAACCGGCAGCTGAAACCCGAGGGCAAAGCATGCAATAGTAAGACATCGATACGGACGCGAGATCTTGCGCATGGAAACGCTCTCCCCTCTCTCCCAGGTGGCGGTCAAGGACCTGGAAACGGCCCAGACCCCCGCTCGCTTCTCCACCGCCTTCATCGAGCGCCTGCTCTCGCGTTGCGAGACGCGCATGGACGAGATGGAAGCCTGCCCCGACATGAGCGCGGATCTGCGCCTGATCCACATGCAGAACGTCGATCTGCTGGTGCGTACCGTGGTGGGCGAATGCCGCCATCGGGATCAGATCCGCCGCGTGCAGCGAATCCTGAGCTTCTGCGAAGCCCACGCCGGCTGGCTGCAGCCGCAACCGGTCGTGAGCAAGGGCGCCGCCTAGCGGACGGCGCCGCCGGGCCCTAGCCGGCCCGGCGCAGCAAGAGCACCCCGGCCACGGCGCAGAGCAGCGCCGGTGCCAGCACGGCCAGCAGCGGCGAGAAGCCGAACACCAGGCTGGACGGCCCCAGCAGATCCTGGAAGATCCGCAGGGCGAAGCCGATGATCACCCCGGTGAAGATCCGCTGTCCCAGGGTCACCGAGCGCAGCGGGCCGAAGATGAAGGAGATCGCCATCAGCACCAGGGCGGCGGTCACCAGCGGCTGGAAGATCTTCGACCAGAACGCCAGCCAGTAGCTCTTGTTGCTCAGGCCCTGATCGGCCAGGTAGTGGATGTACCACCACAGCCCGGAGATCGACAGCGCATCCGGCTCCATGATCACGGTGTCGAGCACCTGCGGGGTCAGCTCGACGTTCCAGGTGACCTTGGGTTCCTGGCGCACACTGGTCTGGCGATTGCCGAAGTCGGTGATGCTGACGTTTTCCAGCTCCCAGTGATCGCCACGATAGATGCCGCGCTGGGCGAAGCTGGATTGCAGCAGGTGGCGATTATCGTCGAATTCGTAGCGCGTCACGCCCAGGAGCAGGCCATTGGGCTGCACCGCGTTGACGTGGGTGTATTCGTGCCCCTGACGATGCCAGAGACCGTGGCGCGAACTCTGTGCCTTGCCGGCGCTCTGGGCCAGGGCCCGACCGCTCTGCGCCAGGTTCTCCGACCAGGGCGCCACGTACTCGCCGATCAGGATGCCGGCGATGAGCAGCACGAACATCGGCTTCATCACCGCCCAGACGATGCGCCCCAGGGAGACGCCAGCGGCGCGCATCACGATCAGCTCGCTGCTGCTGGCCAGGGTGCCCAGGCCGATCAGGCAGCCGATCAGCGCGGCCATGGGCAGCATCTCGTAGGCCCGGCGCGGCGTGGTGAGCAGGACGAACTTGAGCGCCTCGGCGACGCCGTAGTTGTCGTCGAAGTCGCCGAGCTGGTCGATGAAGGCGAACAGCAGGGCCAGACCGACGATCACCCCCAGTACCGCGAGGATGCTGACGAAGACGGTGCGACCTATGTACCAATCGAGCTTGTTCATGCCGCTACCTCCGGCTTGTGACCGCGCAGACGCGCCTTGAGCGGTTCCCAGAAGGCCAACAGCAGGCCGAGTACCAGGAACAGCAGGTGCACGCCCCACAGCCCGATGGCCGGCGGCAGGCGGCCCTTGTCCAGGGCGCCACGGGCGGCGATCAGCAGCGACAGATAGGCCATGTACAGCAGGATCGCTGGCAGCAGCTTGAGGAAGCGGCCCTGGCGCGGATTGACCTTGGCCAGGGGCACGGCGATGAGGGTGACGATGAAGACCAGGATCGGCAGCGACAGCCGCCACTGCAGCTCGCCGCGGTACTGCAGGTCGTTGCTGCGCATCAGCTCGCCGGTGGTCACGGCATCACGCTCGCTGATGTCCTCGCTGACCGCGGGCTTGGGCAGGAGCACACCGTAGGTGTCGTACTGCACCGCGCGGTAGTCGGCCTGGCCCGGCACGCCGTCGTAGCGGAAGCCGTTCTGCAGGATCAGGTAGCGACTGCCGTCCGGGTGGATTTCCTGCCGGCCGGTGTCGGCCACCAGCACGCCCACGCCACGGTCCTTGCCGCCGGCGGTGGAGGTGTTGCGCTCGGAAATGAAGACCCCGCCCAGCTGGCTGCGATCCGCCGACAGGCGCTCGGTGTAGGTGACGCGAGAGTTGTCCCTCAGGGACTGGAAGCGACCCGGTTCGAGGGTATCGAACTCGGTCATGGCATCCTGCTGGTTGAGGATGGTGGTGACCTTCTGCACGCCCAGGGGCGCCAGCGACAGACTCAGCCAGGCGACGATCAGGGCGACCACCGCGGCCGGGGCCATGCTGTAGGCCAGCAGGCGGCGCGGACTCATGCCGGTGGCGGTCAGCACGGTCATCTCGCTGTCCAGGTACAGCCGACCATAGGCCAGCAGGAAGCCGAGAAACAGGCCCAGCGGCAGGATCAGCTGCAGGAAGCCGGGGATGCGATAGGCCATGATGAGCAGGAGCACGCCCGGATCCAGCAGGCCCTGGGCCGCCTGGGCCAGGTACTTGATGAAGCGGCCGCTCATGATGATCACCAGCAGCACGGCACTGACCGCACCGAGGGTGGTGAGAACTTCTCGAGACAGATAGCGGAAGACGATCAAACAGGATTCTCCAGGGTTGTCAGGCTCTGGCGCGAACGCTCACACTAGCTCGGCTGCATGGCTTGCGTTGCAAGGCCCACCCGTTGAAGGCCGATCGCCGGGAAAGGCCCTGGCGAAAGCCCCGCATTATATCCTGCGAACTCATGTGTTTGTCTTGGGGAGCTTCTCCTAATGGAATTCGTCGTCAAAAACGCTCGTCCGGAAACCCTGAAAACCGCCACGCTGGTCGTGGCCGTCGGTGAAGGCGGTGCGCTCGACGCAGCGGCCAGCGCCGTGGACGCCGCCACCTCCGGCGCCCTGAGCGCGGCGGTCAAGCGCGGCGACATCGCCGGCAAGGCCGGCCAGACCCTGCTGCTGACCAATCTGCCCGGCATCAAGGCCGAGCGCGTGCTGCTGGTGGGTAGCGGCGCCAGTGAAGGGCTTTCCGACCGCCAGTACCGCAAGCTGGCCAGCGGCGCCCTGGGCGTGCTCAAGAGCCTGGGCGGCAGCGACGCCGCCATCGCCCTGGGCGATGTGCCGGTCAAGAATCGCGACGGCTATGCCCGTCTGCGCCTGCTGGCCGAGACCCTGGCCGATGGCGACTACGTCTTCGATCGCTTCAAGAGCAAGAAGGCCGAGCCGCGGCCGCTGAAGAAGCTGACCCTGGTCACCACCAAGGCCTCCCAGCCGGAAGCCGAGCGCGCCCTGGCCCATGCCCTGGCGATCACCCACGGCACCGCCTACGCCAAGGACTTCGGCAACCTGCCGCCGAACGTCTGCAACCCGGTCTATGTGGCCGATCAGGCCAAGGCCCTGGGCAAGCAGTTCAAGGACGCCGGGCTCTCCGTCGAGGTGCTCGACGAGAAGAAGATGCGCGAACTGGGCATGGGCTCCTTCCTCGCCGTGGCCCAGGGCAGCGCCCAGCCGCCGCGCCTGGTGGTGCTGCAGTACAAGGGCGGCGCCAAGAATGCCCAGCCCTACACCCTGGTCGGCAAGGGCATCACCTTCGACACCGGCGGCATCAGCATCAAGCCCAGCGCCGGCATGGACGAGATGAAGTACGACATGTGCGGCGCCGCCAGCGTCCTGGGCACCTTCCGCGCCCTCATGGAACTCAAGCCGGCGATCAACGTGGTAGGCCTCCTGGCCCTGGCCGAGAACATGCCCAGCGGCACCGCCACCCGTCCGGGTGACATCGTCACCAGCATGAGCGGCCAGACCATCGAGATCCTCAACACCGACGCCGAAGGCCGCCTGGTGCTGTGCGACACCCTCACCTACGCCGAGCGCTTCCAGCCCAAGGCGGTGATCGACATCGCCACCCTCACCGGGGCCTGCATCACCGCCCTGGGTTCGCTGGTCTCGGGCCTGATGGGCAACGACGACGCCCTGATCGACCAGGTCAAGCAGGCCGGCGATCGCGCCGACGACCGCGTCTGGCAACTGCCGTTGCACGACGAGTACCAGGAGCAGCTGGACAGCCCCTTCGCCGACATGGCCAACATCGGCGGCCCCAAGGCCGGCACCATCACCGCCGGCTGCTTCCTGGCGCGCTATGCCAAGGCCTATCCCTGGGTCCACCTGGACGTGGCCGGTACCGCCTGGATCAGCGGCGGCAAGGACAAGGCCGCCACCGGTCGCCCGGTCCCGCTGCTGGTGCAGTATCTGCTCGACCGCACCGCCGAGGCCTAAGCACCTGTTCAAAGTCTGCTGCGCGTCGGCCAAACGGCGTTGAAAAGACCTTCGGAATGCTCATTTACGTTTTGTAAACTCCGCTTCCTCAGGTCTTTTCGCCTTGTTTGGCTCTAGCTCGCGAGACTTTGAACACGTGCTAACGCCTATAGAGGCCGCGACGCCACTGCGTCGCGGCCTTGCCGCTTCCCTCCCCTTCTTCGTGATCCGCCATGACCCGTGTCGACTTCTACGTTCTGCCTTCCACCGATCCCGCGGCGCGGCTGGCCTTCGCCTGCCGGCTGGTGGACAAGGCCTGGAAGCAGGGCATGCCGGTCTATGTACATTGCGCCGACGCCGAGCAGCGCCAGCGCCTGGACGAGCAGCTGTGGGCGTTCCGTCCCGACAGCTTCGTTCCCCACGATCTGGCGGAGAACGCCAGCGACAGCCCCGTGGTGCTGGGTCTGACCACGCCCGCCGAGCAACAAGGCGAGCTGCTGATCAACCTCAGCCTGGCCCCGCCGCCCTGCCATGCGGGTTTCGCCCGCATCGCCGAAGTGGTCGTCGAAGCCCCCGAAGTGCGCCAGGCGATGCGCGAAGGTTTTCGCTTCTACCGCAAGCTTGGCTATGCTCTACAGGACCATCAGCTGTCACGTGTCTGATTTCATGACCAGCACCAAGCCTCCCGCGCACGTCCTGCAAGACCTCGAAGCCATCCGCCAGGTGCTCGACAAGAGCCGTAGCGCGGTCCATCCGAGCAGCGTCGATGGCATCCCCATCCTCTCCGACGTCATCGCCCCCAGCGCCGAGCGGCTCAAGGCCATCCCACCGCTGCTCGACCAGATCGTGCCGGACGTCATCGAAGAGGTGACGCCCAGCGCGCCCCACGAAGACCTGGCCCAGGTGCGTCTGCGCCAGGAGGCGCCGGCCATCCTCCAGGAACTGCTCGACGAACAGTTGCCGCGCCTGGAAGCCGAACTGCAGCGCCGCCTGCAGCAGCGCCTGGAAGAATTGCTGCAGCGTCCCTGAGCCCGGGGCGCCAAGGCGCCCTGCCGTCGGCGGGCCGGAGTCGCTATACTCGGAGGCTTTCCTCTTCCAGCGACAAAAGCCCCCTCCATGGACAAGACCTACCAGCCGCACGCCATCGAAACCTCCTGGTACCAGACCTGGGAACGCCAGGGCTATTTCGCGCCCCAGGGGTCGGGCGAGCCCTACACCATCATGATCCCGCCGCCGAACGTGACCGGCAGCCTGCACATGGGCCATGGCTTCAACAACGCCATCATGGACGCCCTGATCCGCTTCCGCCGCATGCAGGGTCGCAACACCCTCTGGCAGCCGGGCACCGACCACGCCGGCATCGCCACCCAGATGCTGGTGGAGCGCCGCATCGGCGCCGAGGGCCTGTCGCGCCATGACCTGGGCCGGGAGAAATTCCTGGAGAAGGTCTGGGAATGGAAGAACGAATCCGGCGGCAACATCAGCCGGCAGATCCGCCGCCTGGGTTCCTCGGTGGACTGGTCGCGCGAGCGCTTCACCATGGACGACGGCCTCTCCGAGGCGGTCAAGGAAGCCTTCGTACGCCTGCACGAGGACGGCCTGATCTACCGCGGCAAGCGCCTGGTCAACTGGGACACCAAGCTGCACACCGCCATTTCCGACCTGGAAGTGGAAAGCCATGACGAGAAGGGCCACCTCTGGCACCTGCGCTATCCGCTGGCCGATGGCGCCCGTACCGCCGAGGGCATGGACCATCTGGTGGTCGCCACCACCCGTCCCGAGACCCTGCTG
The DNA here is from genome assembly GCF_003057735.2 of Pseudomonas sp. RIT411. Classification (NCBI taxonomy): domain Bacteria; kingdom Pseudomonadati; phylum Pseudomonadota; class Gammaproteobacteria; order Pseudomonadales; family Pseudomonadaceae; genus Pseudomonas; species Pseudomonas sp. RIT411. Next base: position 22,597 of record NZ_QBIZ02000021.1, on the reverse strand, counting down.
GGTGACGCCGCCGTGGCCGTGCACCCGGAAGATCCGCGCTACAAGGACCTGATCGGCCAGTACGTCGAGCTGCCCCTGGTGGGCCGTCGCATCCCCATCGTCGGCGACGACTACTGCGACCCCGAATTCGGCACCGGTTGCGTCAAGATCACCCCGGCCCACGACTTCAACGACTATGAAGTCGGCAAGCGACACAACCTGCCGCTGATCAACGTCTTCGACGCCGATGCGGCAGTGCTGCCCGGCGCCCAGGTGTTCAATCTGGACGGCAGCGTCAACGGTATGTTCGACGCCACCCTCCCCGCCGCCTACGCCGGTTTGGACCGCTTCGAGGCGCGCAAGCGCATCGTCGCCGACCTGGACGCCGCCGGGCGCCTGGAAAAGATCGAGGACCACGCGCTCAAGGTGCCCAAGGGCGACCGCTCCGGCACCGTGATCGAGCCCTGGCTGACCGACCAGTGGTACGTCTCCACCAAGCCCCTGGCCGACAAGGCCATCGCCGTGGTCGAGAGCGGCGAGGTGCAATTCGTGCCCAAGCAGTACGAGAACATGTACTTCAGCTGGATGCGCGACATCCAGGACTGGTGCATCAGCCGCCAGCTCTGGTGGGGCCACCGCATTCCCGCCTGGTACGACCAGGCCGGCAACGTCTACGTCGGTCGCGACGAGGCCGAGGTGCGTGCCAAGCACGACCTGGGTGACATCGCCCTGCGCCAGGACGACGACGTCCTGGACACCTGGTTCAGTTCCGGCCTGTGGACCTTCTCCACCCTCGGCTGGCCCGAGCAGACCGAGGCGCTGAAGACCTTCCACCCCACCGACGTGCTGGTCACCGGCTTCGACATCATCTTCTTCTGGGTCGCCCGGATGATCATGCTGTCCACCCACCTGACCGGGCAGATCCCGTTCAAGACCGTCTACGTCCACGGCCTGGTGCGCGACGGCCAGGGCCAGAAGATGTCCAAGTCCAAGGGCAACGTGCTCGATCCGCTGGACATCGTCGACGGCATCGACCTGGACACCCTGCTGCAGAAGCGCACCAGCGGCCTGATGCAGCCCAAGCTGGCCGAGAAGATCGCCAAGCAGACCCGCGCCGAATTCCCGGACGGCATCGCCAGCTACGGCACCGACGCCCTGAGATTCACCTTCTGCTCCCTAGCCACCACCGGCCGCGACATCAAGTTCGACATGGGTCGCGTCGAGGGCTATCGCAACTTCTGCAACAAGCTGTGGAACGCGGCGAACTTCGTCATGGAGAACGTCGAGGGCCAGGACACCGGCGTCAACGACGAACCCGTCGAACTGTCCTCGGTGGATCGCTGGATCATCTCCCAGCTGCAGCGCACTGAGGCGGAGGTGACCCGTCAGCTCGACGCCTTCCGCTTCGACCTGGCCACCCAGGCGCTCTACGAATTCGTCTGGGACGAGTACTGCGCCTGGTACCTAGAGCTGGTCAAGCCGGTGCTGTGGGACGAGAACGCCTCCCTCGAACGCCAGCGCGGCACCCGCCGCACCCTGGCGCGGGTGCTGGAAGTGGTGCTGCGCCTGGCGCACCCCTTCATGCCCTTCATCACCGAGGAAATCTGGCAGCGCCTCAAGGCGCCGGCCGGCGTCCAGGGCGAGACCCTGATGCTGCAACCCTGGCCGGTGGCAAACGAGGCGCGCATCGACGTCGCCGCCGAAGGCGACATCGAGTGGGTCAAGGCGCTGATGCTGGGCGTGCGGCAGATCCGTGGCGAGATGAAGATCTCCATGGCCAAGCGCATCGACATCATCGTCGCCAACGCCAGTGCCGAGGACCAGCGCCGCCTGGCCGATTTCGAGCCGCTGCTGAACAAGCTGGCCAAGCTGGAATCGGTCCGCGTGCTGGCCGCCGGTGAAGAAGCGCCGATGTCCGCCACCACCCTGGTCGGCGAGATGGAAGTGCTGGTGCCCATGGCCGGCCTGATCGACAAGGACGCGGAACTGACGCGCCTGGACAAGGAGATCGGCCGCCTGGAAGGCGAGGTCAAGCGCGTCGGCGGCAAGCTGGGCAACGAAGGCTTCGTCGCCAAGGCGCCCGCCGAGGTCCTGGAAAAGGAACGCGCCAAACTGGCCGAGGCCGAACAGGCCTTGGCCAAGCTGGTGGACCAGCGGCAGCGCATCGCCACCCTCTGATGCCCCTGAAGCCCACCCTCGCGGTGGGCTTTTTATTGCCAGGACGATTCTCATGGACGTGAGCAAGACCAAGACCAGCTTCTATCGCCGTCTCTATGTAGCCTGGCTGGTGGCCAGCGGTACCGCCACCAGCGTGCCGGCCCTGATGGCCGCCACCGGCATGCCGCGGCGCACCGCCCAGGACACCCTGGTGGCGCTGGCCGATCTGGATATCGACTGCCAGTTCGTGCAGGGCGAAGGCGCCCGCAACAATGCCGGCGGCTATGAGATTCGCGACTGGGGCGCGGTGGATCCGCGCTGGATCGAGCGTGAGCTGGCGCGGATCAAGACGGTCCTGGGCTATCCCTGAACCCTAGACATCCAGCACCTGCATCACGTCATAGGCCGGCGTCTCATAGGGATGCGCCGTCTTGAGCGCCGCCACGGCCTGACGGGCGAGCTGTTCGTCGGCCAGCACCAGCTCCACCCGCCATTCCTCCACCCGTTCGAGACTGCCCTGCTCGCCCAGATGCGGCTGGCTGCCCGCTAGCGGACGGAATTGGCCGAGGCCCCGGACCTGCCAGCAGCAGCTGTCATAGCGGCCGATGCGACCGCCGCCCACGGCGAAGATCGCCTGCTTGACGGTTTCCAGGTGGGAGTCGGGGACGTAGAAGCAGAGTTTGAGCATGGAAGTCGCTCTCGGGCTGGGCGGCCCTCACCCCAACCCTCTCCCTGAGGGAGAGGGGGTAAGAGCGCAGCGGCGGACGCCTGGTGGCTCGCCGTCGGTTTGGAAGAAGAGCGTATGAGCCAGGCTCACCCGACCGCAGGTCGAGCAAGCCTGGCCAGGCGCCGAACCCTCAGTCCACCCAGACCCGCGCATTGCGGAACAGGCGCATCCAGCCGCCGTCCTCGCCCTGCCAGTCGGCCGGGATCCAGGAGTTCTGCACGGCCCGGAAGCAGCGCTCGGGGTGCGGCATCATCAAGAGCACGCGACCGTCCTGGCTGGACAGACCGGTGATACCCAGCGGCGAGCCGTTGGGATTGGCCGGATAGGTCTCGGTGACCTTGCTGTGACCATCGACATAGCGCAGCGCCACGGTACCGGAGACGTCGGCGGCGACCAGCGCCTGCTGATTGGGGTACTCGGCGAAGCCTTCGCCGTGGGCGATGGCGATGGGCAGCCGCGACCCGGCCATGCCGGCGAGGAACAGCGACGGCGAATCCTGCACCTGGACCATGGCCACCCGCGCCTCGAACTGCTCGGAGCGGTTGCGCACGAAGCGCGGCCAGAATTCGCTGCCGGGCACCAGCTCGCGCAGGTTGGCGACCATCTGGCAGCCGTTGCACACGCCCAGGGTGAAGGTATCGGTGCGCTCGAAGAACTGCTGGAAGCCGTCACGGGCGCGGGCGTTGAACAGGATGGACTTGGCCCAGCCACCGCCGGCGCCGAGGACGTCGCCATAGGAGAAGCCGCCACAGGCCACCACACCCTTGAAGTCCGCCAGGTCGATGCGCCCGGAGAGGATGTCGCTCATGTGCACGTCGATGGCGGCGAAACCGGCGCGATCGAAGGCCGCACCCATCTCCACCTGACCGTTGACGCCCTGCTCGCGCAGGATGGCGACCTGCGGCCGCACGCCCTTCTTGATGTAGGGGGCGCAGATGTCTTCGTTGGGGTCATAGGCCAGCTTGGCCGACAGCCCCGGATGATCCTCTTCCAGCAGGGCATCGAATTCCTGCTGGGCGCACTCGGCGTTGTCGCGCAGGCGCTGGATCTGGAAGCTGGTCTCGCTCCAGACGCGCTGCAGCATGCGCCGCTCGGCCCGGTAGAGGTGCTCGTCGTGGTAGTGGATGTTGATCTCGTAGCCGTTGACCGGGTTGCCGATGACCGCCACGCAGTCTTCCAGACCGGCCGCGCTGAACTGGGCCAGCACTTCATGGGTGAAGTCCTGGGGCACCTGGATGACGGCGCCCAGTTCTTCGGCGAACAGCGCACGGGTCAGCTCGTCACGGTCGGCGGCCAGGGCATCCAGGCGCAGGGCCAGGCCGCAGTGACCGGCGAAGGCCATTTCCACCAGGGTGGTGATGAGGCCGCCGTCGGAACGGTCGTGGTAGGCCAGCAGCAGGCCGTCCTGGTTGAGGCCCTGGATCACGGCGAAGAAGGCCTTGAGGTCTTCGGCTTCGTCGACGTCGGGAGCCTGCTGGCCGAGCTTGCCGTGGGTCTGGGCGAGGATGGAGCCGCCCAGGCGATTCTGGCCGCGACCCAGGTCGATCAGGATCAGGTCGGTCTGGCCCTTGTCCAGGCGCAGCTGCGGGGTCAGGGTGCGGCGGATGTCCTGCACCGGGGCGAAGCCGGTGATCACCAGCGACAGCGGCGCGGTGACGCTCTTGTCTTCGCCGCCGTCCTGCCAGCGGGTCTTCATGGACATGGAGTCCTTGCCGACCGGGATGGTGATGCCCAGCTGCGGGCACAGCTCCATGCCCACCGCCTTGACGGTTTCATAGAGGCGCGCGTCTTCGCCCGGGTGGCCGGCAGCGGCCATCCAGTTGGCGGAGAGCTTGATGTCGCCGAGCTTCTCGATCCGCGCGGCGGCCAGGTTGGTGACCGTCTCGCCGATGGCCATGCGGCCCGAGGCAGGGGCGTCGAGCAGCGCCAGCGGGGTGCGCTCGCCCATGGCCATGGCTTCGCCGGTGTGGACGTCGAAGCTGGTGGCGGTCACGGCGCAGTCGGCCACCGGCACCTGCCAGGGGCCGACCATCTGGTCGCGGGCGACCAGGCCGGTGATGGTGCGGTCGCCGATGGTGATCAGGAAGCTCTTGCTGGCCACGGCCGGGTGACGCAGGACGCGCTCCACCGACTCGGTCAGGTCCAAGCCGGCGCCGTCGAAGGCGTCGCCCAGTTCGGCTTCACGGGTCGCGCTGCGGTGCATGCGCGGCGGCTTGCCGAGCAGGACGTCCAGCGGCATGTCCACGGCGTTGTTGCCGAAGTGGCTGTCGGCCACGGTCAGCTGGCGCTCCTCGGTGGCCTCGCCGACCACGGCGAAGGGGCAGCGCTCGCGTTCGCAGATGGCCTTGAAGGTCTCGAAGTTCTCGGCGTCCACGGATAGCACATAGCGCTCCTGGGACTCGTTGCACCAGATCTCCAGCGGGCTCATGCCCGGCTCGTCGTTGGGCACGTTGCGTAGCTCGAAACGACCGCCGCGACCGGCATCGTTGACCAGCTCGGGGAAGGCGTTGGACAGACCGCCCGCACCCACGTCGTGGATGAAGGTGATGGGGTTGTTTTCACCCAGCTGCCAGCAGCGGTCGATGACCTCCTGGCAGCGGCGCTCCATTTCCGGGTTCTCGCGCTGCACCGAGGCGAAATCCAGGTCGGCGGAGCTGGCGCCGGTGGACATGGACGAGGCCGCGCCACCGCCCAGGCCGATCAGCATGGCCGGGCCGCCCAGCACGATGAGCTTGCCGCCCACCGAGATGTCGCCCTTCTGCACGTGGTCGGCGCGGATGTTGCCCAGGCCGCCGGCGAGCATGATCGGCTTGTGATAGCCACGCACCTCGGGACCGCGGGGGGTCTCGACCTGCTGTTCGAAAGTACGGAAGTAGCCGGCCAGGGCCGGACGCCCGAATTCGTTGTTGAAGGCGGCGCCGCCGAGCGGGCCTTCGATCATGATGTCCAGCGGGGTGACGATGCGCTCGGGCTTGCCGTAGGGCTGTTCCCAGGGCTGCTCGAAACCGGGGATGTTCAGGTTGGAGACGGTGAAGCCGGTCAGGCCCGCCTTGGGCTTGGAGCCGCGACCGGTGGCGCCTTCGTCGCGGATCTCGCCGCCGGAGCCGGTCGAGGCGCCGGGGAAGGGAGCGATGGCGGTCGGGTGGTTGTGGGTCTCCACCTTCATCAGGATGTGCACGGGTTGGCTGTGCGCGCCGTACTCGCGGGACTCGGCGTCGGGGTAGAAGCGCCCGGCGGTGAAGCCTTCCATGACCGCGGCGTTGTCCTTGTAGGCGGACAGCACGCCGGTGCGGTTCATCTCGTAGGTGTTCTTGATCATGCCGAACAGGGACTTCTCCTGGCTCTCGCCGTCGATGTCCCAACTGGCGTTGAAGATCTTGTGCCGGCAGTGCTCGGAGTTGGCCTGGGCGAACATCATGAGTTCGACGTCGTGGGGATTGCGCCCCAGGGCGGTGAAACTCTTGACCAGGTAGTCGATCTCGTCTTCGGCCAGGGCCAGGCCCAGCTCCAGGTTGGCCTGCTCCAGGGCCGCGCGACCGCCGCCGAGCACGTCCACCGCGGTGAGCGGCTTGGGCGTGGCATGGCTGAAGATGTCGGCGGCGGCGTCCAGGGTCGGCAGCACGCGCTGGGTCATGCGGTCATGCAGGGCCGCGGCCAGTTGCGCATGGGCGGCGGCGTCCAGCTCGCCGGCAACGTAGTAGGCCACGCCGCGCTCCAGGCGCTCGATCTGCGCCAGGCCACAGTTGTGGGCGATGTCGGTGGCCTTGCTCGACCAGGGCGAGATGGTGCCCAGGCGGGGCACGATGAGGAACAGCGCGCCGCTGGGTTCCTGCTGGGGGACGCTGGGGCCGTATTGCAGCAGTCGGCCGAGGATGCCCTCTTCCTCCGCGCTCAGGGTGCCGGCGACTTCGGCGAAATGAACGAACTCGGCATAGAGCCCGGAGACACCGGGAACCAGGCGAGTCAGCTGGTCGAGAAGTTTGCCGTGACGGAACGAAGAAAGAGCGGGAGCGCCGCGCAGGATCAGCATCGGGGACAGCCTCGGGGCCAAGTCACTTTGGGGCCGTGCATTCTAGCCTAAAGGCGCGCCGGGGACACCTTCCGGCGACGAGGGTTCATCCAGCCTTACCACCACCCTTGTATGTATAAAATGGGCGCTTTGCCACTTCTCGCGTATACTGCCCGCCGATACGGCCTGCCGCGCCCCATGGACGCGGCTCCACATTGGGCTCAGGATAGAGCCTTTGGCCGGACCGGTGGCGCGGAGCGTCCCGACTATAACGAGTGCCCGGAGGGGCCGACCGATGAGGCGCGTCAGCAAGGCGCCAGTGCCGTTTTGATGCCGTATGGCCGAGCTAGCCCATTTGAATAAAGCCTTCAAGCGATTCGCCTGGCTTACCCTGCCCTTTCTCGCCTTGCTCATGAGCTGCGGGGAAGCGGACGTGCCTGCGCCGCCCAAGCCGACCACGCTGGAGCAGGTGCAGCAGGCCGGCGTCCTGCGCGTGGTGACGCGCAACAGTCCGGCGACCTATTTCCAGGACCGTAACGGCGAGACCGGCTTCGAATACGAACTGGTCAAGGGCTTCGCCGAATCGCTCAAGGTGCGCTTGGAAATCAGCACCGCCGACAACCTCGACGACCTCTTCAATCGCCTGACCGCGCCGGACGGCCCGGTGATCGCCGCCGCCGGCCTCACGCCCTCGGTCAATCGCCAGAATCTGAAATTCTCCCGCAGCTATCTGGACGTGGTGCCCCAGGTCATCTACCGCAACGGCACCGTCCGCCCCAGCACCCCCAAGGACATGGTCGGCAAGCGCATCCTGGTGCTCAAGGGCAGCAGCCAGGCCCAGCAACTCAGGGCGCTGCAGGCCCAGGTGCCGGAGCTCACCTTCGACGAGTCCGATCAGGTGGAGGTCAGCGACCTCTTGCGCATGGTCGACGAAGGCCAGATCGACCTGACCCTGGTGGACTCCAACGAACTGGCCATGAACCAGGTCTATTTCCCCAACGTGCGGGTGGCCTTCGACCTCGGCGACAACCAGGGCCAGGCCTGGGCGCTGCAACCCGGCGAGGACAACAGCCTGCTCGACGCGGTCAACGCCTACCTCGACAAGGTCCGCCGCGACGGCACCCTGCAGCAGCTCAAGGAACGCTACTACGGCCACGTCGACGTGCTCGGCTACGTGGGCGCCTACACCTTCGCCCAGCACCTGCAGGAACGCCTGCCCAAGTACGAGAAGCACTTTCGCAAGGTGGCGCAGAAGCATCAGCTGGACTGGCGCCTGCTCGCCGCCATGGGCTACCAGGAATCGCTGTGGACGCCGGACGCCACCTCCAAGACCGGGGTGCGCGGCCTGATGATGCTGACCAACAACACCGCCCAGGCCATGGGCGTGTCCAATCGCCTGGATCCCGAGCAGAGCATCACCGGCGGTGCCAAGTACTTCGACCAGATCCGCGACGAGTTGCCCGACAGCATCAACGAACCGGATCGCACCTGGTTCGCCCTGGCCACCTACAACATCGGCATCGCCCACATCCTCGACGCCCGCCGCCTGGCCGAATCCCAGGGCCTGGATCCGGATCGCTGGCTGGACGTGAAGAAGATGCTGCCGCGCCTGGCGCAGAAGCAGTGGTACAGCAAGACCCGCTACGGCTACGCCCGCGGCGGCGAAACGGTGGAATTCGTGCAGAACGTGCGCCGTTACTACGACATCCTCACCTGGACCACCCAGCCGCAGATGGAAGGCCAGCAACTGGCCAAGACCGGCCTCCACGTCCCCGCCATCGCCGACGACCGCCCCGCCCGGGAAACGCCGCAGGATATGTAAAGAGAGACGTACCGTCGTCCGTCCGATGCGCCATTACCGCCCCCTCTCCCTCGGGGAGAGGGCTGGGGTGAGGGCTGACTCGCTCGAAACCTCGTAGCGTGGAAAACCGCTCAGCGTTTTCCACTGGCACCCCGGCACCTCCCGCGTGGACAAGGCTGCGCCGTTGTCCACCCTACGCGCCCGCGGGCGCCTTCACGCCCGACATGGCCGGCTCGATCGGGGCACCGTTGGGCTTCGCTGCGCTCAACCCAACCGACGAAAAGCGCTATTTCTTCGGCTTCTGGATCAGCTTGTCCACGGCGCGGGCGGCGGCGACCATGCCGAAGGTGGCGGTCACCATCATCACCGCGCCGAAGCCGCCGGCGCAGTCCAGGCGGACGCCTTCGCCGACGAAACTCTTCTGCTGGCAGACGCTGCCGTCCGGCTTGGGATAGCGCAGTTGCTCGGTGGAAAAGACGCAGGGCACGCTGTAGTGGCGACTGGGATTGCGCGAGAAGCCGTAGTCGCGGCGCAGCAGCGAGCGGACCCGCGAGGCCAGGGGGTCGTTGTAGGTGCGATTGAGGTCGACCACCTGGATCTGGGTGGGGTCGATCTGGCCGCCGGCGCCGCCGGTGGTGACGATGGCGATCTTGCGCCTCTTGCACCAGGCGATCAGCGCCGCCTTGGAGGCCACGCTGTCGATGCAGTCCAGCACCAGGTCGAGCTCTTCAGTGATGTAGTCGGCCATGGTCTCGCGGGTGACGAAGTCTGCCACCGCCTTAACCTGGCAGGCCGGATTGATGGCCTGGATGCGTTCGGCCATCACCGTGACCTTGGGCCGCCCCACCTGGCCTTCCAGCGCATGCACCTGGCGATTGGTGTTGCTGACGCAGACGTCGTCCAGATCGAACAGGCTTATGCGGCCGACGCCGCTGCGGGCCAGGGCCTCGGCGGCCCAGGAGCCCACCCCGCCGATGCCGACCACGGCGACATGACTGGCGGCCAGGCGCTCGACGGCCTCCTGCCCATAGAGCCGGGCGATCCCGCCGAAGCGTTGTTCATCGAACGTCATGAAGGCTTTCCACAAAAGCCACAGTATAGGTTTTCCTTTACCATACCGCTCCCCCTGAACCCTAGCCGCCTCCCGGGACCCGCCATGACCACCGCCCTCACCCCCACCCTGGAACTCGCCTGCGACCTCATCGGCCGGGCCTCGGTCACGCCGCTGGACGAAGGCTGCCAGGCCCTGATGATGCAGCGCCTGGAGCGCCTGGGCTTCGCCCTCGAACCCCTGCGCATCGAAGAGGTGGACAACTTCTGGGCGCGGCGTGGCGGCGCGGGTCCGGTGCTGTGCTTCGCCGGGCACACCGACGTGGTGCCCACCGGCCCCCTGGAGGCCTGGCAGCAGGCCCCCTTCAATGCCCACGTGGATGCCGACGGCATGCTTCGCGGTCGCGGCGCCGCCGACATGAAGGGCAGCCTGGCGAGCATGATCATCGCCGTGGAGCGCTTCGTCGCCGACCACCCGGACCATCGCGGCGCCATCGCCTTCCTCATCACCAGTGACGAGGAAGGCCCCGCCCTGCACGGCACCCGTGCCGTGGTCGAGCGCCTCCGCGAGCGCGGCGAACGACTGGACTGGTGCATCGTCGGCGAACCCTCCAGCACCCGGCTGCTAGGCGACGTGGTCAAGAACGGGCGTCGCGGCTCGCTCAACGGCCGCCTGACCGTGCGCGGCAAACAGGGCCATGTGGCCTATCCGCACCTGGCGCGCAACCCCATTCATCTGGCCGCCCAGGCGCTGGCGGATCTGGCCGCCGAACAGTGGGACGCCGGCAACGCCTTCTTCCCGCCCACCAGTTTCCAGATCTCCAACGTCAATTCCGGCACCGGCGCCGGCAACGTGGTGCCGGGCGAGTTGCAGGCGCTGTTCAACTTCCGCTTCTCCACCGAATCCACCGTGGAGGGCCTGCAGGCCCGGGTCGAGGCCATCCTCGATCGCCACGGCCTGGACTGGCACATCGACTGGTCGCTGTCCGGCCTGCCCTTCCTCACCGAGCCGGGCGACCTGCTCGACGCCGTCTCGGCCAGCGTGGAAGCCGTCACCGGCTACCGCCCCGAAGCCTCCACCAGCGGCGGCACCTCGGACGGTCGCTTCATCGCCACCCTGGGCGCCCAGGTGGTGGAACTGGGTCCGGTCAACGCCACCATCCACCAGGTGGACGAGCACGTGCTGGCCAGCGACCTGGATCTGCTGACCGAGGTGTACTACGGCACCCTGGTGCGGTTGCTGGCATGAAGCTGATCTGTCCGCTCTGCCAGGCCCCGCTGGCCGAACTCGAGGGTGGCGTCGGGTGCGCCGCCGGTCATAGATTCGACCGTGCCCGCCAGGGCTATCTGAACCTCCTGCCGGTGCAGCACAAGAAGAGTCTGGACCCGGGCGACAACGCCGCCATGGTCGAGGCCCGCCGACGCTTTCTCGATGCCGGTCACTATGCGCCCCTGGCCGAGCGCCTGGCGCACCTGGCCGCCGAACGCGCGCCCCAGCGCTGGATCGACGTGGGCTGCGGCGAAGGCTTCTATACCGCGCGCCTGGCCCAGGCGCTGCCCGCGGCCGACGGCTATGCCCTGGACATCTCCCGCGAGGCGGTGCGCCGCGCCTGCCGGCGTACCCCGGCCCTGAGCTGGCTGGTGGCGAGCATGGCGCGCCTGCCGCTGCCGGACGCCAGCTGCCAGCTGCTGGCCAGTGTCTTCAGCCCCATCGACTGGGCCGAAGCCCAGCGCGTGCTGGCACCCGGCGGCGGCATCCTGCGCCTGGGCCCGGCCAGTGCCCACCTGCTGGAGCTGCGCCAGCGGCTCTATGACGAGGTGCGCGACTATGCCGAAGACAAGCATCTGCAGGATCTGCCGGAGGGCCTGGAACTGGCCCACAGCGAGGGGCTCGAATTCGTGCTGCCGCTGGCCGAACGCCAGACCCGTGAAGACCTGCTGGCCATGACCCCCCACGGTTGGCGCGTCAACGCCGAACGCCGGGAGCGGGTCCTCGCCGAGCCCTTCGAGGTGCGGGTGGCAGTACGTTACGATTGGATCGTCAAATCCGGAGCCTAAGCCCCATGCGCCAGCCCGATATCGAAATCTATCTCAAGGACGTCGACCAGGACGCCGTCTCGGCCTGGCTCGAACAGGTGTTCGCCATGCCCTGCGCCTGGCAGGCGCGCGGGCAGACCTTCAAGTGCACCCTGCGCTATGGCGGCGAGTCCATTCCGGTCACCTGGCTGCCGAAGGCGGTGGGCAAATGGCACAGCCTGCTGCTGGAAAGCGATGTATCGCCCTGGGTGGACGATCTGGCCTGTGCCCGCGATGCCCATGCGGCCCTGCAGGTGCAGGTGCGCTGCGCGCCAAGTGGCTGGAGCGAGGAAGAAGAGGAAGAAGCCGCCGATCGCTGGCTGAAGGTGACGGAGGCGGGCGTCGAAGAGATCGTCTGGCGCACCGAGTGAACTGAAGGTGCGAGGAGCCTTGCGCTCCTCGCACAGCGGGCCTAGACCCGGGCCACGTCTTCGGCTTGCAGGCCCTTCTGGCCCTCGACCACCGAGAACTCCACCTGCTGGCCTTCGGTCAGGGAGCGGTGGCCCTCACCACGGATGGCGCGGTAGTGAACGAACACGTCGGCACCGCCCTCGCGTTGAATGAATCCATATCCCTTGGCGTCATTGAACCACTTGACGGTCCCGGTTTCGCGTTGCTCACCCATCACATCTCTCCGAAGCTTTCTGGATTTCCTATCCCCGCTCGCCACAGCCTGGGCGACCGGGTTGCCTTTTGGTATCGGTACGGATCGCGCATCGGATCGGTCGCCAGGCTGGCAGCCCGGGTCCGACCACTGGCAACAACTTGCCGACACCTTATGAAGCATGGCTTTCCCGGCAAAAGCAACGTTCTTTACGCAAAGTGCCATCACGGCTGGAAGCCGCGCCAGCGCCGGGTTTTCGACGATTTAAGCGGCATTTTTTCGACAGCGGGGACAAGGCGCCGACTGCCGGGTCGAAGTCAGAACAACACGGGCGGTTTTACGCCCGCCAGGCCATCCGGCACACTGCCGCCCCGTCATTCCGGTAGCCCTCCATGACCCGTTCGCCGCTGCGCCTTCTGGCCTTCTCGCTGCTCAAGCGCCTGCTCTATCTCTGGGTTCGCTCCGAGACCACCCAGGCGGCCAGTCTGCTCAGCCGCATCGATCCCGCCAAGCCGGTGCTCTATGTCCTCCCCGAAGCCTCGCTGAGCGATCTGGCGGTGCTCGACCGGGAGTGCCGCAAGGCCGGGCTGCCGCGACCACTGCGCCCGCTGGTGCTGGGCAGCAAGACCGAGCCACTGGCCTACTTCAACGCCACCGGCAAGGCCAACTGGCGCGGGCGCCCGGCGCGGCGCTCGGTGCCCCCTACCCTGCGCCGGGTGGTCACCGCGGTAACCGAGCAGCAGCTGGCGGACGTCCAGCTGGTGCCGGTCAGCGTCTTCTGGGGTCAGTCGCCGGATCGCGAGACCAGTCCCTGGAAACTGCTCTGGGCGGACAACTGGGTGGTGACCGGCCGGCTGCGCAAGCTGGCGCGCATCCTGGTGCTGGGCCGGCTGACCCGGGTGCAATTCTCCAAGCCACTGTCCCTGGGCGAATTGGCCAGCCAGCGCCCCGATCCGCAACGCCTGGAGCGTCTGGTGATGCGCCGGCTGCGCATCCACTTCCGCAACGTGCGCCAGGCGGTGATCGGTCCGGACCTGTCGCACCGGCGCACCCTGCTGCGCGGCCTGCTGCGGGCACCCCAGGTGCGGGCGACCATCGCCCACGAGATCGCCCAGCGCAAGGCCACTCCCGGGCGCATCGAAGACGAGGCGGCGCACTATGCGCGGGAGATCGCCTCGGACTTCTCCTATCCGGTGGTGCGCTGCCTGGACGTCGGTCTGCGCTGGTTCTGGAACAGCATCTACGATGGCGTCACGGTCAGCCACATCGAGCGGATCCAGGAGATGGCGCCCGGTCATACCGTGGTCTACGTCCCCTGCCACCGCAGCCACATCGACTACCTGCTGCTCTCCTACCTGCTGTTCCAGAACGGCCTGACCCCGCCGCACATCGCCGCCGGCATCAACCTGGACATGCCGGTGGTAGGCAACATCCTGAGACGCGGCGGCGCCTTCTTCATGAGGCGCAGCTTCAAGGGCAACGCCCTCTATGCCGCGGTGTTCAACGAGTATCTGCACAGCCTGTTCAGCCGCGGCTTCTCCACCGAGTACTTCGTCGAGGGCGGTCGCTCGCGGACCGGCCGCACCCTGCAGCCACGCACCGGCATGCTGGCCATGACCCTGCGCAGCTTTCTGCGCGACTCCCGGCGGCCCATCGTCTTCGTGCCGGTGTACATCGGCTACGAAAAGGTCTTCGAGGGTCGCACCTACCTTGGCGAACTGCGCGGCGCGGCCAAGAAGAAGGAATCCATCTTCGACCTGGTCAAGGTCTTCGGCGCCCTGCGCCAGCGCTTCGGCCGGGTCTGGGTCAACTTCGGCGAGCCCATCCCGCTGCAGAGCTTTCTCGATGCCCGCCGTCCAGGCTGGCGTGACGAACCCCTGGGCGAAGACCTGAAGCCCGCCTGGTTCAATTCGGTCACCCACGAACTGGGCGAGCGGGTGGTGCGCCGCATCAATGCCGCGGCGGCCGTCACCCCGGTCAACCTGGTGGCCCTGGCGCTGCTCTCGACCCATCGCCAGGCCCTCGACGAAGGCGCCCTGGTGCGTGCCATAGACCTCTATCTGGATCTGCTGAAACGGGTCCCCTACTCCACCAGCGTCACCCTGCCCGAGGGCGACGGCCAGGCGATCATCGAAGAGGTGCGCGCCCTCGGCTTCCTCTCCGAGCAGCAGGACGCCCTGGGGCGCATCCTCTACCTGGACGAGCAGAACGCGGTCCTGATGACCTACTACCGCAACAACGTCCTGCACCTCTTCGCCATCCCGGCGCTGATCGCCAGTTTCTTCCAGAACACCGGGCGCATGACCCGCGAGCTGATCCATAGATTCGCCCTGGCGCTCTATCCCTATCTGCAGGCCGAACTGTTCATCCACTGGGAGCGCGAGGAGCTGCCGCTGGTGCTGGACGGCTGGCTGGAGGCTATGGTGGAGCGCGGTCTGCTGCGCATCGAGGACGACGTCTTCGTGCGCGCGGCGCCGAGCTCGCGGCAATTCGTCCGCCTCACCCTGCTGGCGCGGGCCATCCTGCAGACCCTACAGCGCTACTACATGACCACCGCGCTGATCCTCAACCACGGGCAGAACAGCCTGACCGCGCCGCAGCTGGAAGAACTCTGCACGGTGATGGCCCAGCGGCTGTCGGTGCTGCATGGCCTCAATGCGCCGGAATTCTTCGACAAGTCGCTGTTCCGCCACTTCATCCAGACGCTGCTGGCGGAAGGGGTGCTGCGCAAGGCCGATGACGGCACCCTGGGCCATCACGAACTGCTTGGTGAACTGGCCGAGGGTGCGGGCAAGCGGGTGCTGCCGGCGGAGATTCGCTTGTCGATCCGCCAGGTGGCCCTGGATCGGCCCGAGGCCCCGGACCTGCCGGAAGCCGAATCCCCTGTGCCCGCCGGCAACTAAGCCGGCATCCATGGGTCACAGCAGTCGATTTCAGTCCAGGATCTACCCATGAAAAGAATCGCCACCCTGCTCGCCACCTCGCTGCTGCTCAGCGCCTGTAGCGGGCTGCGCCCCGGCCCCGCGACGCCACCGCCGCCGGCCGGCCAGCCGCTGCCGCCCACCCAGCAGCCGCAGACCACCACCCCTGGCGTGCCGGCCCAGCCGAGCATGACCAGCCTCAGCGGCCAGGCCACCTTTACCGCCAACGAGCCGGTACCGCCCACCGCCAAGCTCACCGTCAGCCTCTACAGCGCCAGCGCCGGCGATACCCCTGCCGGTCGTCTGGCCCAGCGCACCCTGTTCGTCAAGCAACCCGGCCAGGTGCCCTTCCGCCTCGACTACGCCCCGGCCAAGGTCAAGAGCGGCGAGCGCTATCTGCTCAGCGGCCGCATCCTGCTCGGCGGTCGTCCGCTGTACCTGACCCAGGAGCCGGTGACCGTGGAACTGAACAGCGGTGGCGAGGTGGAATTGCCGCTGCAGCCGGTGCGCTGAACTCCAAGAGACTCGGCGGGGCATGCTAGGATCAAGGCTCTCGACCTCCCGCTTCTCCACCGAGGTGCGCCTTGACTCCTCGCCTCGCCATCAAGCGCTATCAGGGCGACCACCAGCCCCATGCCCATGCCTTCGCGCAGCTGGTGCTGCCCATCCAGGGCGGCATGGAGCTGGAGCTCGCCGGGCGTAGCGGGACGCGGCTGCATACCGGGCTCGCGGCCCTGGTGGCGCCCGACTGCGGTCATGCCCAGCAATCGGAGCCAGGCAGCCGCTTTCTGGTGATCGATTGCGCCGCCGACTGGTTGCCTGCCCCCATTCTGGATCGCGCGCTACGGCAGCCGGAGCTGGCGATTCCGCCTGCGACGCGGCAGCTGATCGCCTTCGCCGAGCTGACTTCGCCTGATGCCCTCGATCAACACGCGCCCGAACTCACCCGCCTGCTGCTCGCCTCGCTCGACGCCACTGCCGCCGGCTCGGCCTTCGACCGTTTGCTGGCCCAGGTGGAGGCCCAGCCCGCGGGTGACTGGAACAATGCGGCCATGGCCCGTCTGGCGGGCCTGGGGCTGACGCGGCTGCACCTGCTGTTCCACCAGCGTTTCAGCCAGACGCCCCAGGCCTGGCTGACCGATCTGCGGCTGCGCCAGGCGCAGCGCTGGCTGGGCGACAGCCGCCTGCCGATTGCCGACATCGCCCTGCGCGTCGGCTTTTCCGATCAGGCCGCCCTGACCCGCGCCATGACCCGCCGCCAGGGCATCAGCCCGGCCGCCTGGCGGCGCGGCCAGCGACTGCCCGGGTAACGCAGTCCAGGTAAGCAGTCCAGGTAAAAAGCCGCGCAGCCTCGCGCAAGACCGGTTCCCCTCGCCGTCGCCACACTGGTGGCGAATGGGTGGAGACGGTGCGATGCAGGAACGAGAACTATCGGCGGTGGGTATCGGCTATGGGCTGGCGGCAGGCCTGTGCTGGGGCGTGATCTTTCTGGCGCCAGCGCTGGTCCCCGACCTGAGCGGCGCCCAGTTCGCCGTGCTGCGCTTTCTATGCTACGGCCTGGTGTCTCTCGGGCTGCTGCTGCGCTGCTGGCGCCGACTGCGCTCGCAACTGAGCTGGGCCGATGGCAGGCGCCTGTTCTGGCTCAGCCTGATCGGCAACCTGGGCTACTACACCCTGGTCGGCGTGGGCGTGAAGCAGGCCGGTATCGCGGCGACCACCCTGATCGTCGGCCTGATCCCGCTGCTGGTGGCCCTGGCCGGGCAGCGCGACGCGGGCGCCGTGAGCTTCGGGCGCCTCTGGCCGTCGCTCTGCTGCGCGCTGCTCGGCGTTGCCCTGATCAGCTACGAGACGCTGACCACCACCGCCGTCGGCGAGCAGCCCGCCCTGGGACTGCTGTGCGCCTGTGGCGCCCTGCTGGCCTGGAGCTGGTTCGCGGTGGTCAACACGCGCTTCCTGGCCAGGACGCCGATCGGCGCCCACGATTGGGGCCTGCTGCTGGGCGGGATGACCGGCGCCCAGGCCCTGCTGGCCGCGCCCTGGTTGCTCGGCGAGGAGCTGGCGTTGCGAGCACCGGCGGACTGGCTGCAGCCACTGCTGGTGGCTGCCGGCGTGGCATTGCTCGCCTCGGTGATCGGTGGCGCCTGCTGGAACCAGGCCAGCCGCCGGCTACCCCTGACCCTGAGTGGCCAGGCCATCGTCATCGAGACCCTGGCCGCGCTGACCTATGGCTTTCTCTGGAACGGGCGCTGGCCGACTCGCCTGGAAGCCCTGGCGATCCTCCTGCTCCTGCTCGGGACGAGCTGGTGCCTGCAGTGCCACCGGCGCCCGGCCCGGACGGTAGCGGCGGCGGCGACCTGACCCTGAGTATCCGGCCGGCTGCGCCTCTCCTACGCCAGCGGCGGCAAGGCCCAGTCGATGGGGGTGAGCCCGGCGTTGCGCAGGAATTCGTTGGTGCGACCGAAGTGGCCGTTGCCGATGAAGCCGCGGTGGGCCGACAGTGGCGAGGGATGCGCCGACTTGAGGATCAGGTGCTTCTGGGGATCGATGAGCGCCTGCTTGCTCTGGGCATGGCTGCCCCAGAGCAGGAACACCAGATTCTCGCGCTCGGCGCTGACCACCTCGATGACGCGATCGGTGAATCGCTGCCAGCCGGCCTTCGCATGGGAGCCGGCGTTGGCCTGCTCCACGGTCAGCGAGGTGTTGAGCAGCAGCACGCCCTGCTCCGCCCAGTGCTGCAGATAGCCATGGTTGGGAATGGGCAGGTTCAGGTCGCGCTTGAGTTCCTTGAAGATGTTCTGCAGCGACGGTGGCGCCGGCACCCCGGGTTGCACCGAGAAGCTCAGGCCATGGGCCTGGCCCGGACCGTGGTAGGGATCCTGACCGAGAATGACCACCCTGACCTGATCCAGAGGGGTGGTATTGAGAGCATTGAAGATCAGCGGACCGGGCGGATAGATGACCTTGCCCGCCGCCTTCTCGCGCCTCAAGAACTCGCTCAGCTGACGCATGTAGGGCTGCTCGAATTCGTCGCGCAGCGCGGCTTTCCATTGGGGGTCGAGCTTGATGCGATCGTCGTCCACGATTCGAGGCTTCCTGGTCAAGACAAGGGCAGCACCCTAGAAAAGCCGGCTGCCCCTGTCAAACCCGCTACCAGCGCGGACCGTAGCGCGGGCCCCAGCCGGGCGGACCATAACCTGGGCGCGGCCCCCAGCCCGGCGGTCCCCAACCGGGACCCGGCCCCCAGTGGGGCGGTGGTGGCGGGGCCGGTCGATAGTAGTAGCCGTAGCCATAGGGCCGCACGATGACCGCGGGCGGCGGATAGGCTGGCGTGCCGTAGAAGACCGCCGCAGGGGGTGCCGGACGGCTGTAATAGCGCGGGGACGTGTCGTAGACGGTGCAGCCGGTGAAGGTCAGGGCACAGAGCGACGCCAAGAGGAAATGGCGCATGGGGGAGATCTCCAGAACGGCCCGGATGGGCCTGGAGGAAGCTTAAGCTGCGCCCGCCGCTCGCGCTCGATTATCGCGCGTTCATTCAGCCGGGATTAAGAGACGTTGGTCCGCTCTCCTCCCGCTCGCCCAGGTAGTCCCGCAGCCGCGCCTGCAGATGGGGCACGGCCTGGGGATGGGCGAGAAAGTCGACGATGCTCATCAGTTGCCAGTGCTGGCCTTCGTCACCGAAGCGGATGGCGGCGATCTCGGCGGGATGCAACTGCCCGGCGAACAGCCAGCTGGGCAGATAACCGGGCTGACGCGGTGGATAGCAACGTCCCCAGGTCAACCGCGCCTCGTCCAGCACCAGGCCGAATTCCTCTTCCAGCTCGCGCAGGGCGCAGCGCTCGGGCGTTTCGTCGTCTTCGCGCCCGCCGCCCGGCAGGTCCCAGAGAGCCGGCCAGGGGATGTCGGGCTTGTCATCGCGCTGATAGACCAGGATCTGCTCGGCGCAGAGCAGCGCCAGCTTGGCGCCGTTGAAGGCATGGCGGGACATGCGGAGGCCTCCGGTGGCGATGGGGGAGACCGCCAGGCCTCCCCGTCTGGACTCAGTAACCCAGCTGCTTGAGCAGGGCCGCGGGTGCCTGCTTGGCCGGACGCTCATAGAACTTCAGCAATTCGGCGGCGCGATTGCTGAAGAAGCCATCCACCCCACGCGGCGCGAGACGGGCGTAGTCCACCGCCGAGTCCACCGTATAGGCATGCACCAGCAGACCCCGCTCGTGGGCGACGTCGTTCATCCAGGGCTTCACCAGGTCCGCATAGCTCTGGTCGCCGCCCTCCTCAAGGGCCGCCGAGGGGCCGATGCCGATGGCGCCATGGGCCTTGGCCCACTCGATCCAGGCGGTGAAATCGCCCTCGGAGCGCACCTGCTGCTTGGCATAGTAGGCCGCCTTGCTGGCCTCGCCCGATTCGGCGTAGGTGGGCCCGGGCTTGGCCGGGATGTAGTCGTCACCCAGCCACAGCAGCAGGATCTTCGGCGTGTCGGGCATCTCCTTCTGAAGGAGCTCCAGGCTGCCTTTCTCGAAGGTCTGCAGGATCACCCGCCCGGGCATGGCGGCGACGCCGGTGGCGCCGGCCTTGGGCTTGCCGAGCCAACCGCGCTGGGTCAGCTTGGCCTTGAGATCGCGCTCGATGCCGGGAAACAGCTTGGGCTGCTTGGTCTCGATGTACAGCCCGGGCTTGTTGCGACCGCCCTCGGCGATGTCGATGACCTCGTCGAGGGTGAGGATCCTGAGTCCGGCGAACTTTGGCCGGGCACGGTCGGGATGGGCCTGGTTGAACCAGCTGCCGGCGTCCAGCGACTTGAGTTCGGCCAGGGTGAACTGGCTGACCGGCGCCTTGGCGCGCTCGGGGAAACGCTTGGCGACGTCGGTGGTGCGCTCCAGGGTGTCGTCGTGCAGGGCGATGAGCTGGCCGTCCTTGGTGCGCTGCAGGTCGAGTTCCAGGTAGTCGGCGCCCAGCTCCCGCGCCACCAGGTAGGCCGGGGCGGTGGATTCGGGGGCGTCGAAGGAGGCGCCGCGATGGGCGATCACCGCCGGCCAGGGAATGCCGGCCTGCCGGGCCAGGGTCTGGCCGACATCGGCTTCGGTGGCCAGCGCCAGCTGGCTGACCAGCAGGGTGCCGGGAATGAGGGTACGGATCAGGGTGCGCAGAGCAGTTATTGTCATGGGTTCCTCGGGTGGTCCGACGATCGGAGCTAGGATGCAGCTTGCACCCCGGATGCGACAGTACGCAGACCCCCAGCGTAGCGGACGTTATCCAGGTCGCAATTTCCGGTACTCTGCCGCCCGCTTCGCCCGACGAGATCACCATGGCTGCATCGCCCACACCCTTCGATCCCACCCGCTGCCCGCTGTGCGGCCAGGCCAACAGCTGCGCCCTGGCGGCCGGTGGCGAGCTCCGCGACTGCTGGTGCCTGCAGACGCCGATGGATCCCGCCGCCCTGGAACGCCTGCCCGCGGAAGAGCGTGATCGACGCTGCCTCTGCCCGGCCTGCGCGGCCGGCGTCGCGAGCGAGCCTCGCTGATGCGCCTGGACCGCTGGCTGGGCAACCGACCCGAGCTGGGCCGCCAACTCGCCCGACGCCTGCTCGCGGAAGGTCGGGTAAGGGTCAACGGCGCCACCACCCTGCAGGCCGCCCAGGAGGTGTTCGCCTTCGATCGCATCGAGGCCGACGAGCGCCTGCTGCAGGACGGTCCCGGCGGCCGCTACCTGATGCTGCACAAGCCGCGCGGCTGCGTGAGCGCCACCGTCGACGCCCGCCATGCCACGGTGCTGGACTGTCTCGCGCCGGACCAGCGTGCCGATCTGCACCTGGCCGGACGGCTGGACTTCAACACCACCGGCCTGCTGCTGCTCACCAACGACGGCCAGTGGTCGCGCGGCCTGAGTCATCCGCGCCACAAGCAGACCAAGCGCTACCGGGTCACCACCGCCGAGGTCATCCCCCAGCACCTGGTCGCGGCCTTTGCCGAGGGCCTCTACTTCGCCTACGAAGACCTCACCACCCAACCGGCGCGGCTGGAGCTGCTGGACGAGCACACCGCCTACCTGACCCTGGTCGAAGGTCGCTATCACCAGGTCAAGCGCATGTTCGGTCGCTTCGGCATCGAGGTCATCGCCCTGCACCGCGATCGCATCGGCAGCCTGGTACTGGATCCGGCACTGGCCGAGGGCGACTGTCGTCCACTCACGCCCGCAGAGGTGGCGCTGCTACGTCCGGCGGATTAGGGGAACAGGAGCGGCGGGGCACCGGTCGGGATGCAGACACGTCACCCTGGAGACCTCTCATGCGTATCGATATCCCCTCCCTCGGCTTTGGCGGTGCCCCGCTGGGCAACATGTTCCGCGAGGTAGGCGACGCCGAGGCCCGGGCGACCCTCGAAGCCGCCTGGGACGCGGGCATCCGCCTCTATGACACCTCGCCCCACTATGGCGCCGGGCTGTCGGAGCGACGTTTCGCCGAGGTGCTGGCCGACAAGCCGCGCGACGATTTCGTCCTCTGCAGCAAGGTCGGCCGCCTGCTGGAACCGGCCGATCAGCCGGAAAACGCGCCGCCGTTCGTCAACGAACTGCCCTTCAAGCGGGTGCTCGACTATTCCGCCGACGGCGCCCGCCGCTCCATCGAGGCCAGCCTGGAACGCCTCAAGACCGACCGCCTCGACCTGGTCTGGATCCACGACCTGTCCGAGGACCAGCACGGCCCGGCCTGGCGCGACTACTTCGCCCAGGCCATGCAGGGTGCGGCCAAGGCCCTTACCGAGATGCGCGAAGAGGGCCTGATCATGGGCTGGGGCCTGGGCGTCAACCTGGTGGAGCCCTGCCGCCTGGCGCTGGAGCAGAGCGATCCCGACGCCTTCCTGCTGGCCGGTCGCTATTCCCTGCTGGACCACCGCGAAGCCCTGGACACCCTCTTTCCCGAATGCGAACGCCGCGGCGTGGGCATCGTGGTGGGTGGGCCCTACAACTCCGGTCTGCTGGCGGGCGGCAAGCACTACAACTATGCCGAAGCCGAGCCGGCACTGCGCCGCAAGGTCGAGTTGATCGAGGGCGTCTGCCAGGATCATGGGGTGGACATCCGCGCCGCGGCCCTGCAGTTCTGCCTGGCCCATCCCACGGTGGCCGCTACCATTCCCGGCAGCAGCACCCCGGAGCGGGCCCGACAGAACGCCGAGCTGCTGCGGGCGCCCATCCCCGCCGCCTTCTGGCGCAACCTGCGCGAGATCGGCGTGCTGCCGGAGGACGCCCCGACACCCGCGTGAGTGAAAAGGGCGGCTGTGCT
>NZ_QBIZ02000020.1:0-78985 GCF_003057735.2 Pseudomonas sp. RIT411 | reverse complement strand
GAGCGGGAGAGTCTTGGGAAGGAGGCTGATCGATAGCGCGGCAGCATAGTCCGGATGTCGATGGCTGCCCCGGGCAAGGCACTGGAGGATTGCCGGCATCCCCC
This sequence comes from Pseudomonas sp. RIT411, assembly GCF_003057735.2. Taxonomy (NCBI): domain Bacteria; kingdom Pseudomonadati; phylum Pseudomonadota; class Gammaproteobacteria; order Pseudomonadales; family Pseudomonadaceae; genus Pseudomonas; species Pseudomonas sp. RIT411. The sequence goes on along the minus strand of NZ_QBIZ02000020.1, from coordinate 78,881 downwards.
ACGGCGAGAATCGGACAGACCTGGGGATTGCGCAGACAGAACAGTAGCAGGGCATAGGCCTGGGCCTGCGGCACGATCTCCAGATTGGCCTGCTGGTAGTCATCGAAGACTCTGGCGATGGCCATGCCGGTATAGCGCACCAGGCTCGGCATAGGCGGGATAGCCCACCGACTGCACGATAGGCATCGGTTAGCGCGGCTACCAGCACCGCCAGCGCCACGAATCAGATGTTGCCCTGGGCCATGAGCAGCATCATCGAAATCACCAGAATCACATAGGTGGTGAAGCCTAGGGTCAACACCCGCGGTTGGCCGAATCGATCGGACAGCCCATCCCATAACACCATCATAAGCGCGGCGAAGGCTGACGCCGCCCATAACCCAATTCACCTGCGCTTTGGAGCAGCGCTGACAGGGAGTCGATACCGCCCCTGTGCAAGGTACGCGCGCCTACCATTTGAAGGCATTTGCCTTGTAGATGCCTGAACAGTACGCTATATTTGCATATGTCATGCATATGCCAAGGGAGCAGATCATGCGTACCGTATCGATTTTCATGAATGGCAGGAATCAAGCAATCCGGCTGCCCCAGGACATGGCTTTTGATGGCATCGGCGAGCTCGAAATCTCGAAGGAGGGTGACGTCATCACCCTACGGCCTGCCCGCCCGTCCTGGACGTCTCTGGCGGAACTGCCTAAGGCTGACGCTGACTTCCTGCAGGAGCGCACCGCAGTGTCGAGTGATGAAGGCAGGTTCACTCTGTGACCACCTACATGCTCGATACCTGCATTTGCTCGTTCATCATGCGGGAGCATCCAGATGCTGTGATCAGACGCCTTGCTGCTGAGGTCGAGCGCGGCAATCGCATCGTGATTTCGGCCATTACTTACGCGGAAATGCGTTACGGCCAGATCGGCAAGAAAGCCTCACCCAAGCACAAGGTTCTGGTGGACGAGTTCGTTCGGCGACTGGACGCGGTGATCGCCTGGGACTTGCGCGCGGTCGATGCGACGGTTGAGGTCATGCGCCAGCTCAATACGGCGGGTACACCGATCGGGCCGAACGACACGGCCATTGCTGGGCATGCAATCGCTATCGGCTGCACCCTGGTGACCAACAATGTACGTGAGTTCAGCCGGGTCCCCGGCCTCGTGTATGAAGACTGGGTTTGATAGGTGTGACGTATTGCAATTGGCGATGTTTGTCGTCACTTGAACTGGCAGATTGCCAACGCAGCTGAGGGACTGGCTCCGATTGCCGAAGACATCTCAAACAGCCTGGCGGAGATCGTCACCGTTGCACAGCACAAAGATGGGGACCTGCATCGCACCCAGAGCGCCAGCATAGCGCTCTGCGGCATCAAACCTATCCGAACGCTTCAGGTCGCTGGTCCAGCACCAACATGTGCCCAGGATAGTGGGAGATGCAGTAGGCGCTTCGCAGCTGAGGCAGGACCTGCTGCGGCGTTACCCCGCACGCCCAGAACACCGGCACGTCGTCCGGGCCCATAGGCGGCACCACGCCAAAATCCGGCGCCTGTAGATCGGAGATGCCGAGCGCCTCATGATTGCCGATGTGCACAGGCGCGCCGTGCCCGCTGGGATAGCGTGCGGTCACCAACACTGCCTGACTGACCAGACCCTGGGGTACCGGTCGCATGCTCACTACTAGGGTGCCGCCCAGCGCGCCAGCCGGTGCATTGGGCAGCGTGGTGGTGTAGACCGGCGGTGCCGCGCTGCTGACCTCGATACCCGCGCGGCGCAACGGCGCGTCGAAGGTGTGGCTGCAGCCGAGCAGGATGAGCACGGAATCCTCCCGCCAGTAGGCTTCGATGTCCGTGGGCTCAGCCACCAGGTGGCCATGCTGCCAAACGCGATACCGCGGCAGCATGGTCCGGATATCAATGGCCGCCCCGGGCAAGGGCACCCGAGGATCTCCGGCATCCCCCACGGCGAGAATCGGACAGGCCTTAGGGTTGCGCAGACAGAACAGCAACAGCGCATAGGCCTGGGCCTGCGGCACGATCACCAGGTTGGCCTGCTGGTAGTCATCGAGCACGCCGGCGGTGGGAGTGGTCCATTCGCCCCGGGCAATCTGTGAGCGCAACTCGGCCGGCGTCACTGCAGTTCCTCCTTCGAGGTTTCGCGTACCAGGCGTAGCGTCACCAGGGCGATGACTGCGGCGGTGACCAGCAGGAAACCCGGCATCAGCAGGTTGCCGCTCTTGGCCATGAGCCAGGTCGCCAGATAAGGCGTGAGCCCCCCGCCGAGGATGGCGCCCAAATTGATGGCGATCGCCATGCCGGTATAGCGCACCCGGGTGGGAAATTGCTCGGCATAGGTGGGGTAGCCCACCGATTGCACGATGGGCATCGGTAGCGCGGCTACCAGCACCGCCAGCGCCGCGAGCCAGATGTTGCCTTGGGCCATGAGCAGCATCATGGGGATCACCAGCACCACATAGGCGGTGAAGCCCAGGGTCAGCACCCGCCGCCGACCTAGTCGATCCGACAGCCCGCCCCAGAACGGCATCATCAGCGCAGCGCACAGGCTGACGCCGGCCATGATCCAGTACACCTGCGCTTTGGGATAGCCAAGGTGAGTGGTCAGATAGAGGTTCATAAAGATCAGGCCGACCCAATAGCCGGCGTTCTGCCCCAGGGCTAGCAGCATGACCTTGAGGACTGCCGGGCGCTGCTCGGCCAGCACTTCACGCACCGGCGCCTTGGGTGGCTGTGATTTGGCAAGGAAGCGCTGGAACGCCGGCGTCTCCTCTACGTTGTGCCGTAGCACAGCGGACAGTGCCACCAGCGGTAGAGCCAGCAGGAAGGGCACACGCCAGCCCCAGGCCTGCATCGCTTCCGCGCCGGCAAGGGTGGTGGTGACGCCACAGACGATAGCGGCCAGCGAGCCGCCTAAGGCGACCCCTACCGGGGTGAAGGCGCCGAAGAAGCCCCGTCTGCCTTCAGGTGCCGATTCGGCGACAAAGGCAGCGGCGCCGATCACCTCGCCGCCGGCGAAAAAGCCCTGCACCAGGCGCAACGCGACCAGCAGCACCGGCGCCAACAAGCCGGCCTGGGCGGTAGTAGGCAGCAGGCCAATACCGGCGGTGGCCAGCCCCATGCCGATCACGGTAACCAGCAGCACTAGGCGCCGGCCGTGCCGGTCGCCCAGGCGCCCAAGCAGCACCCCGCCCAGGGGACGCACCAGGAAGGCGCTGCCGAACACCGCCAGCACCGCCAGCAACGCCGCGGTGGGATCGTCGCCAGGAAAGAACAGTGGCCCGAGGAAGGCCGCCATGAAGCCATAGACGCCAAATTCGTAGTACTCGATGGCGGTACCGGTGGCCGCAGCGGTTGCCGCGCGACGCGCCAGGCGTTCGGTATCGGCCTGGGATGCGGAGGCGGTGAGGGGGGGGAAGAGAGCACGCGAGACATGGACGTATCCTTCTGTAATGGGAACGTTGCTCAGCAGGGTGGGGCAAGGTCAGAACGGTCGGCGTCTGTCGCGCCGATCCGGGTGGTGTCAGGCGACGCTGGCGTCTCGCTCCAGCGCCGCCAGCAGACGCTCGCGGGCAAGATCCAGGCGCTGTGCTTCAGCGAGCTCAATGAAGGCGAAGGCGAGTACATCGCCGGGCACACACTGCGCCAGGCGTGGAAGGTCTACCTGGGCGACCTGGGCAATGCAGGGATAGCCGCCCGTGGTCTGCCGATCGGCCATGAGCACAATGGGCTGGCCATCCGGCGGCACCTGCACGGTGCCGAATGCGACCGCCTCGGACAGGCATTCACGGGGTGCAGCCAGCTGCAACGTGTGCCCCTGCAGGCGATAGCCCATGCGATCCGACTGAGGGGTGACGGTGAAGGGACTCTCGTGCAGCGCCGTCTGCGCGGCACCGGTAAAGGCGGTCCAGTCGCGACCCGGCACCAGCCGCAGCGGGGCGGCGCCGATCACATGCGCTAGGCTGTCCGGTATCAGCAGGCGCGGGGGATTGGCAAAGCTGCCCATCAGGGGCAGCAGATCACCCTTCTCCAGCCGGCGGCCATGCCAGCCACCAAAGCCGGCGTGCAGGTTGGTGGTGCGACTGCCCAGCACCCTCTCCAGGCGGAAGCCGCCGGCTACGGCCAGATAGGCGCGGGCGCCAGTGCGACGGCGCCCGAAACTGACCTGGTCGCCCTCTCGCAAGGTCCGCGTCTGGCCGGGTGGCCACGGCCGGCCATTCAGCGACGAACCCAGGTCCGCCCCGGTCAGGGCAAGACGGCAGCGACCATGGCAATGCAGCGTTGGCCCAAGCAGGGTGATCTCGAGCACCGGCGCGTCCGGCGCATTGCCGAGCAGGGCGTTGGCCAGGCGGTGGGATACCTCATCCATTGGTCCGCCCACCGGCACTCCCCATTGCTGGTAGCCTTGACGGCCGAGGTCTTGGAAGGTGGTGGCCAGGCCTGGGGTCAAGACTTCCAGGGTCATGGCCGCACCTCTTGCAAGGCGGCAAAGGTGGCCGCGTCAATCGGCACGCAGCGGATTCGATCGCCGGCGCGTAGCAGGCAGGCTTGTTCTGCCTGCGGATCGAACAGGCGCCAAGGCGTACGGCCGATCAGGGACCAGCCGCCTGGGAGAATTTGGGGATAGATAACGCTCTGTCGATTGGCCAGGCCCAGGCTGCCGGCCGGCACCCTGGTCCGGGGCATGCGGCGGCGTGGCAGGGCCAGGCGCTCGTCATAATGGCCAAGGTAGGGATGTCCAGGTGCGAAGCCGAGCATCAGCACCGTGACTTCGGCGCCATGCAGCGCGACGAGCTCCTCTTCAGAGAGTCCGCAGTCCGCGGCGGCTCCGGCGAGGTCCGGGCCGAATTCGCCGCCGTAGCAGACGGGGATCTCGATCAACCGCGGCGAGTGGGACTCGACCTTGTCGCTGTCGTCGAGCAGGAGCTGCAGCTGGGCGGCCAGGGCCGCGAACGGCGTCGGGTACCCCAGATGCTCCACTACCTGCCAGGGGCGATAGTGCACGCCGACGCTGGCCAGCGCCGGCACGATATCGCTCACACCGGGTAGGGCGCCCTGTGCCTGGCGCTCGCCCAGGTAGGCCGCGAGTGCGCCGAGGCGACGGCTCAGCGCTGCGGACGGGGCTGCGCTGGCCTCGATCACCAGCAGGCGCTCGCCGACCGGACGGATCCGCCATTCGAGTGTCGCAGAAGAGAGGGGCGCAGTAGTGCTCGCAGTTTTCACAGGAGTTACCGGCAGGCGAAGACATCATGGAAGGCGCGCCGGAATTCTCGAGGCTCCGGTCGCGAAGACTTCACGAGCGGCCAGGGCCGCCCGGCGTTATTTGGCGAACAGCTGGCTCATGTCCTTGAAGGCCTTGAACTCCAGGGCGTTGCCGCAGGGGTCGAAGAGAAACATGGTGGCCTGTTCGCCAACCTGGCCCTGGAAGCGGATATAGGGCTCGATAACGAACTTGGTTTCGCGGGCACGCAGGCGGTCGGCCAGGGCCTCCCACTCGTCCCAGCCCAGGATGATGCCGAAGTGCGGTACCGGCACATCGTGGCCGTCGACCGCGTTGGTGTGGGCCGCTTCCTGCGAGGGGGTCTTGGGGTGCTCGTGGATCACCAGCTGGTGGCCGTAAAAGTCGAAGTCGACCCAGTGCTCACTGGAGCGTCCCTCGGCAAGACCGAAGACATCACCGTAGAAGTGCCGTGCGGCTGCCAGGTCGTAGACCGGAATTGCCAGGTGAAAAGGGGACAGCGCCATGGGTGGAATCCTCGTGAGAAGGTGCGCCTTCATCTCACCCCATGTTTTCTTTCATCAAAAGCGCAATTTCTTGCCCGCGAGCAGTAAAAATTTTGTTGCTTCGCTGTCCGCTGACGAATGCCGAGGGCTCACATCGACTCGACCTGGTGGTGGGAGTTCTTCATCACCACTCCGCGGCGCTGGCGCCGGTGCCCTGGGCTGGCCACCGGGCTTGAGCGTCGTTCACCACCGGCCGTTGGCGTCGACGGGAGGGACCTGATCGCTTCCACGGCAGACAGGCACAAAAAAACCGCCCGAAGGCGGCTTTTCTGATGGGAATGCTCAGGCGGAATGCCTACGCTCGCTTGCTGGCGCCTTTTTCTTTTTGGCGTTCATCGAGCCAGCCAGGGCGCCACTGGGCTCCAGTTCAGCACCCCGGGTGACGGCAACGGCGAGCATCCGACGCTGCGAGACCGAGAGCTTGGAGCCAAGACGTGAATTGGCCAGCTCCCAAATCGCAGACAAGTGCTTGTCGTGAGCAGCGTTGCCGGATTCGACTGTATCGGAATTGGACATTTGCACCTCCGAGGGGCGTTGTCATTCATGCTAAGCCGGTTAGACAGCCTTTAGCTGACCGCGCGCGAGGCCTGCAGGCAGCTCAATTTCCTATCGCAGTTCTGCACGCGCCTCAGGCATGTGATGCACCTGCAGGATGGCTGTCGCGGTTGACCCTGCATAGGGAGCTGGTGCCTTCGTTGATTTAATGCCTAGTTAATCGATACCTGCCTGTCTCAGGACGTGTGCATCGTCTATCTAGGACAGCCCTAGCCGCCAAAGCGGTCCAGCAGGCTGTACCAGGCAACTCCGGCGCCTATGTAAAAACGCTGCAAGCGGTGCAGCGGGATGGGGCTCAAGGGGCTGAGCGGATAGGGGAAGTCCGCGCCAGCGTCTGTAAGGCGAGTCGCCATATGGCGTCCGAGGCTGGTACACAGGGCGATGCCGCGGCCATTGCAACCCAGGGCCAGGGTGACCCCCGGCGCCGGCTCGTGCAGGTGCGGCAAGAAATCACGGGTGATGGCGATGCGCCCCGCCCAGCGATGGCTGTAGCGCGGTTTGCCGAGTTGAGGGAAAAGTAATTCCAGGGAACGCTCCAGATGGGCGAAATCACCTGCGGCCTGGGGATCGTCGAAATGGCCACGACCGCCCATCAATAGCCGCCCCTCGGCATCGCGGCGCAGGTAGAGCAGCAAGCGTTGGGCGGTGGACGCGGTTTCGCCGCCCGGCAGGATGCTCGCCGCTGCCTCGCCGGTCAGGGGTTCGGTGGCGACGATGAAGCTGTTGGCGGCGAGGATGGTCCGCTCCAGGCCCGGCCAGAGCGCGCCAGTGTAGCCGTTGGTGGCGATCACCACCTGCTCGGCGCTGACCGAGGAACCGTCCGCCAGGCTGGCCTGCCAGCGTCCATCCCTAGAATGGAGGCCGGTGACCGGGCTGCGCTCGTGCAGGCGCGCGCCGGCCGCCTGAGCCGCCCAGACCAGGCCACGCAGATAGGACAGCGGCTGGATACCGCCGGCCCGGCCATCGCGCCAGCCGCCGGCGAAGGCCGTGGTGCCCATGCGGCTTTGCAGCGCCTCGGCGTCCAGGCAATCCGCGGGCACGCCACGGGCCTGCCACTTGCGGGCCCGGGCATGCAGCCCCGGCACGCCCTTGGCGGAGTAGGACACCTGCAGCCAGCCCTGGCGTACCGGGGCGCAGTCGATGCCATGGCGGGCGATGAGGTCGAAGACCAGGTCCGCGGCACCCGAGATGGCCGCGATCAGGGGCTCCGCTCGGGCCGGGCCGAATAGTCGCTCCAGTTCATCCGGATCGTACTTGAGGGTCGGATTGACCTGGCCACCGTTGCGCCCCGAAGCGCCCCAGCCCAGTTGATGAGCCTCCAGCAGGCAGACATCGACACCAGCCTCGGCCAGATGCAGGGCTGTGGAAAGACCTGTGTAGCCGCCGCCGATCACCAGGACGTCGGTGCGTTGAGTACCCTGGAGTGGCTGCAGGGGTGGGCCAGGGATGGCGGTAGCGGCCCATAACGAGGGCGGCAGCGGTTGTCCTGGGGCGAGACGAGCAGCGTCCATCAGTGCGCACTCCCGCTGGGTGTCAGGACCCGGCGCAGGAAGTCCTGGGTACGAGGATGCTCGGGCGCGCCGAGCACCTGCTCTGCCGGGCCGCTTTCGACGATGCGCCCGCCGTACAGAAAGCAGACGCGATCGGCCACCTCGCGGGCGAAGCCCATCTCGTGGGTTACCACCACCATGGTCATGCCATCGGCGGCCAGGTCGCGCATCACCTGCAGGACCTCGCCCACCAATTCGGGATCAAGCGCCGAGGTGGGTTCGTCGAACAGCATGGCGGCCGGCTTCATGGCCAGGGCACGAGCGATGGCCACCCGTTGTTGCTGGCCACCGGAAAGCTGGTCCGGATGGGCATCGGCCTTGGCCGCCAACCCAACCTTGTCGAGCAGCTGCAGTGCTTCCGCGCGGACCTGGGCGGCCGGCTCACGCTTGACGTACAGCGGCCCCTCCATGACGTTCTCTAATACGGTGCGATGGGGAAAGAGGTTGAAGCGCTGGAACACCATGCCCAGCCGGGTGCGCAGCGCCGGCGCGTCCCGATCGCCCCGGGCGATGCGGTCGCCGAACACGCGAATGTCGCCGCCCTCGTAGGACTCCAGGGCATTGATGCAGCGCAGGAGCGTGGACTTGCCGGAACCGGACGGACCGATTAGGCAGACCACCTCACCGGCCGCGATGGACAGGTCCACCCCGTGCAGCACGCTGAGGTCGCCATAGCGCTTGTGCAACGCCTGAACTTCGATCATCGGGTTTTCCTCGCACCGAAGCGCAGCTCGAGTCGGCGCAGGCCATACACCAGCGGCAGACTCATCAGCAGATAGAGCAGGGCGACCAGGGTGTAGACGGTCATGTTCTGGAAGGTGGAGGCGGCGATTAGCTGGCCCTGGCGGGTCATCTCGGCGACGGTGATGGTGGAGACCAGGGAGGAGTCTTTGAGCATCATCACCAGGATGTTGCCGTAGGGCGGCAGGGCGATGCGAAAGGCCTGGGGCAGCACCACCCGGCGCATCATCAGCAGCGATTTCATGCCCAGGGCCTCAGCCGCCTCGCGCTGGCCCTGTTCCACCGCGAGGATGCCCGCTCGAAAGTTCTCGGCGTGATAGGCGGAATAGGCGATGCCCATGCCGATCACTCCGGCCTGGAAGGCGCTCAGATGAACGCCCAGATCGGGCAACACGAAGTAGATGTAGAACAGCTGCACGATGATTGGCAGGCCGCGGATGACGTTGATCACCGTGCTGGCGGCCACGGACAGCAGCTTGATCGGCGACAACTTGCACAGCGCCAGGGCCAGGCCCAGCACGCTGCTTAGGACGAAGGACAGCACCGTGATCTGTACGGTGACCCAGGCGCCCTGCAGCAGCAGCGGCAGGAAGTCCCGGGCGTTCTGGAGAAAGTCGGCGAGATCCATGGAGCCTCCGCTCAGATGCCCCAGCGCTGCTGGATGGCCTGCAAGGTGCCGTCTGCCTTCAGGGTGGCGATGGCCTTGTTGAGGCGCTCGCGCAGCGCGGTATCGCCCTTGCGCAGCACGAAGCAAACATCGCCGGAACGACTGGGCCGATAGCCCGCGGCGAGCTTGACCCCGCGAAAGGCCTTTTGCTGGATCTGGTAGGCGAGTATCGGCTGGTCACCGATACCGGCCTTGACCCGGCCAACAGCGATGTCGCGCGCCATATCCGCTACGGAATCGTAGGTGCGGACTTCGCTGAAGATGCCGAGCTTGACCAGCATGTCGTAGAAGGTGGTTCCGGCCTGAACGCCGATGACCTGGCCCTTGAGAGCCGCCAGATCCGGATAGGGGCTCTGATCGTCTGCCGCCACCAGCAGACCTTCGCCATAGGCGTAGACCGGATCGCTGAAATCCACCACCTTGGCGCGCTCCTCGGTCTTGAGCATGCCCGCGGAGATGACATCGATCTTCTCGGCGGTCAGCGACGGGATCAGTGCAGCAAAGGAGTTTTGCTGGATCTCGACGGTGAGTCCTGCCGCCTTGGCGGCCGCTTCGATGCTGTCGATCATCATCCCCTGGATACTGCCGGTCTTGAGGTCAAGAAAGGTGAAGGGCGCACCTGTCGCGGTAGCCCCCACCTTAATCGATCTGGGTTCTTCGGCATGGGCCAGCGTCAGGGCGATTGTGGTGCCCAGTCCCAAGACGAGACGGCGGAGCAGGGTTGGCGAGCCTTTCATGGGGATTCTCCAGTGCGATGGATGAAGCGCTCTGGAGTAAAGGCAATCCCTATGCCAATAACGATATCTATGAATCGTTTTGTGATTTTACAAATCTACAAATCGATTTTTATAAATCGATATCCGATTTACTGGCCTGGAATTTGCCTAGGTCAACCTACCTGATACCTGCGAGCGAAATCATGCTGGAACCCCGATCGGAGCTGTTCAATCAATCCCTGGAGAAGGGCCTGGCGGTGCTTAAGGCCTTTAACGCCCAGCGCCGTACCTTGAACCTAGCCGAGGTGGCCGAGGCGGCGGACATGACCAAGAGTTCGGCGCAGCGCATGGTGGTTACCCTGGAGACCCTGGGTTACCTGAGGAAACAGACGCGCACCCGGCGGTATCAGCTGACACCTCGAGTGCTGGAGCTGGGCTTCAACTATCTGGAGGCGCATCCGCTGATCGAAGTCGCCAATCCCTTTCTTGCCGAGCTGACGCGGATCACCGGTGAAACCTGCTGTCTCACCGAGCCGGTAGGGGACGAGATGGTGTACGTCGCGCGCTTTCTCAGTGCTGGCTTCGTTCCGGTGCACATGCCTATCGGCAGCCGCGTGCCGCAATATTGCACCGGATCGGGGCGTGCCTACCTGAGCGCACTGCCGGAGGTCGAAGCGCGAGAGCAACTGGAGCGAATGAATCGTCGGATACATACCCCCACGACGCTCACTGCCGTTACCGACATCCTGAACAATCTCGCGCAGACGCGGCAGCAGGGCTATGCCGTGAACGCCGAGGAGTTGTTCCTGGGTGACATGACGCTGGCTGCCCCCATCATTGATGGCGCTGGCCGGCCGGTGGCCGCCGTCCATGTGGTGGCGCCCACCAGTCGCTGGAGTCGCGCGGATGCCGAGCGGCAACTGGCGCCGGCACTATTGCAATGCACTCGCGCCCTGAGCGGCTCAGCTCGAGTATTGGAATAGGAGTTTTGTGTTTAGGGTGTTGCTGTCTTCTGCAACAGATTCCATTCGTGCCCGATAAGCGGTTCAGGAAACGGGGCCCGACTGTCAATGATGAACTGGCTAAGTGCCTCCCCAACTTATTCGTTGGGGAGGCACTTTATAGTCAGCCGATGGGCAGTTCACCCGTCACGATGGCGGTGCCGATGAACAGGCTGAACATCAGTGCCCACCACTTGAAGAATTCCTTCTGGTACTCGCCGAAGGTCATTTCCGTACGATTCATCAGCAGGAACAGCCAGGCGACGGTCAGACTCGCATAACGCAGGGCCTGACTCATGAAGGAGGCCACGCCGATCTCGGTGGGGATGATGCCGAACTGATAGGCGATGGGCGCCACCACCGGCAGGATGCCGAAGTAGTAGGCGTCCACCGGCAGCGCATAGCAGGCGATGGCGCTGAGGAGGGCAAAGGCCAGCGCCGTGTGGCTGTCCATGGACTCGGGAATGAGCCCGGCGATGCTGTTGGCCACCGTGGCGGCCATGCCGCTGCCGTTGAAGACGCCGAGGAAGCAGCCCGCCGCCAGAATGATGGACGCGACGGAGACGGCGTCACCGCCATTAGCCGTGATGCGATCGTACTGTTCGGTGGCGCTGTAGTTCACGGCCAGGTCGATGGCGGTTCCCAGCATGAAAACGATGGCGCCACTGGCCCAGCCGGCCAGCAGCGTGACCAGCATGATCACGGTCAGCGCCAGGTTGAACAGGAAGAGGCGGGGGCGCTTGAATTCCCGGTCGTTCTCCTGAATGACGGTGACCATGTCCTCGATCTGCTGCGGCGTGACGATGGCGCGTTCGCCGGGGGATGTAGCCGAGCCGCGCGCGTTCATTGCGCCCCATCAGATAGGCCATGCAGAACACATAATAGCGATTCTCACCATCCGCCGATCCAAGAATGGATGCGGCGGATGGTAGTTATCTCGCAGCTTCGTGCTAGGTCACGCGCGGAGTATCAAGGTTGTGATGTCGGTGTGACGCAGCATGTGGGAGGTCTGGCTGCCCAGCAGGAAGCGCCTGGCGGCGGAATGGCTGTAGGCACCCATCACCAGCAGGTCGGCCCGAGTGGTATGCACCCGGTCTGGAATCGCCTCCTCCGGATGCCCGGCAACGAGCTGTGTCGTCAGCGTGCTGCCACAGGACCTCAAGAGATCCGCAGCGGCTTCCAGTCCGGCCAGCCGGGCCGGGGTGGTGTCGCCGACCTGCAGGATCTCGCCCTCGAGCCCTGACAGCAGCAGACTCTTGGCGACGCGTAACAGCCCCTGGTGAGTGGTTTCGCTGCCATCGTAGGCTACCAGAAAGCGGCGGGGCTCGATGAAATCGGCAGCGCATACCAGGATGGGCTTGTGCAGCATCCGCACTACCGTTTCCAGCTGGCTGCCGATCCCACGGCTGCCGGAGTGCTCACCGCGCTTGCCGATCACCAGCACGCCCAGCTCCGCCTCCAGTTCGCGTAGGGTATCCGCCAGATAGTCATGGCGCTGGAGCGTCGTCGGCGCCGTCGCCACACCCCGCTCCTGCAAACGCTGCAGGGCCCCGGCCAGCAGCGCCTCGCCGTCGGCCCGCGCCAGGCGGGCACGCTGCTCGTCCAGCCGGGCCAGCGCTTCGAGCAGGTGCTCGCGCGAGCGGAGGCCGATGGCGCCGCTGGTGTCAGGTGAAGTCGGATAGAGGCTGCGTTCCAGGACGTGCAGCAGGGTGATCGGCAGCGCCAGGCGGTGGGCCAGCCAGGCGCTGTGGTCGCAGACGCTGCCCGCCAGGGGCGAGCCGTCGATACAGGCGATGATCTTGCTCATGGGTGTCTCTCCTCAATGGCCCAGCAGTTCGCTGCCGGCCCCTGGCTTGTCGTGGATGCCGAAGCGATCGACCAGGGTCGCGCTGGCCTGGTCGAGGTCGAGCACTTGCACGGTCACGCCTTCCCGGCGATACCTGAGCACGACCTTGTCCAGGGCGGCGACGGCGGTGATGTCCCAGAACTGGGCCGCCTTGAGGTCGATGCGCACTTCGTCGAGCACCTCCTTGAAATCGAAGGCGGCGAGGAAGGCTGCGGTGGACGAGAAGAACACCTGGCCCTGTACCTCGTAGCGGCGTACGCCGGGCGCCTCCAGGCGGGACGTGATGGTCAGCTGGTGCCCCACCTTGTTGGCAAAGAACAGCGAGGCCAGCAAGACCCCGACCAGGACGCCGAGCGCCAGGTTGTGGGTAGCGACCACGACCACCACGGTGGCCACCATCACCAGGTTGGTGGAGAGCGGATGGCGTCGCAGATTGCGGATCGAATCCCAGCTGAAGGTGCCGATGGAAACCATGATCATCACCGCGACCAGGGCCGCCATGGGGATGCGCGCGAGCCAGTCGCCAAGGAATACCACCATCAGCAGCAGGAAGACGCCCGCACAGAGGGTGGACAGCCGCGTGCGGCCACCTGACTTCATGTTGATCACCGACTGGCCGATCATGGCGCAGCCCGCCATGCCACCCAGCAGACCCGCGGCGATGTTGGCGATCCCCTGACCCTTGCACTCGCGATTCTTGTCGCTGGGCGTGTCGGTGAGGTCATCGACGATGGTGGCGGTCATCAGCGACTCCAGCAGCCCCACCACGGCCAATGCCAGGGAATAGGGCAGGATGATCAGCAGGGTGTCGAGGGTCAGGGGCACCTGCGGCCAGAGCAGCACCGGCAGGGTATCGGGCAGCTGTCCCATGTCACCCACCGTGCGGATATCCAGCCCCAAGGCGAGGGAGACGCCCGTCAGCACCAGGATGCACACCAGCGGTGACGGCAGCAGCCGGCCCACCACCGGCAACAAGGGGAACAGATAGATGATGCCCAACCCGGCGGCGGTCATGGCGTAGACCTCCCAGCCGACATGGGTCAGCTCGGGCAACTGGGCCAGGAAGATCAGGATCGCCAGGGCATTGACGAACCCCGTGACCACGGATCGGGACACGAAGCGCATCAGCGCGCCCAGGCGTAGATAGCCGGCGGCGATCTGCAGCACCCCGGTAAACAGGGTGGCGGCCAGCAGGTACTGCAGGCCGTGTTCCTTGACCAGGGTCACCATCAGCAGCGCCATGGCGCCCGTGGCCGCCGAGATCATCCCCGGTCGACCGCCGACGAAGGCGATCACCACGGCGATGCAGAAGGAGGCGTAGAGCCCTACCTTGGGATCGAGCCCGGCGATGATGGAAAAGGCGATGGCTTCCGGGATGAGCGCCAGGGCGACCACCAGGCCGGACAGCACATCGTTCTTCACATTGGAGAACCAATGCGTCTTGAGGGTATGCAACATAGACAACTCGCACCTGTGCCTGACCCGTCGAGCGAGTGGCAGACGCCGGATCAGGCGTTGATTTCAGGGTGGGCAGCCGCCACGTCGCGGGCACGACAGGACGGCAGAGGTCCTTGCAACAGCGCAAGGACAAGGTAGGTGCGAGCTATGGGGGACTGACTTCGCAGTACGATTGCAGTAGGTGCATATCGCAATACTAGCCGATCTGCAGTGAGTACTGCACCTGCGTCGGGACCAGCGGCCTGGTACAAATGAAGCCACTGCCCACTCATCAAGCGCTACGGCATCCTACGTGCCGCAATGGAAAACGATGTATTTGAGGACTACCGGCAAACGTCAATCGCACTAGGAAGCGGATAGACGGCAGTGATCGCACGCGGAAGATGTGCTATCAAAGTGCGATCGTTCTCAACATGCAGGGATAGCAGCTATGGATCGAGTGATCGCTCAGATTTCACAGACGATGGATTGGGAAGACCTCATTGCGCTAGAGCGCACCTTGGCAAACAGGGACCTCATCGACGAAGACGTTCGAACTGAACTGGATCGTCATGCGCATATGCTAGCCCGACGCTACTTGATAAAAAGAGGCAAGTTAGACAGCGCTCCTTTCTCCGCAGCTGAGGAGGAAACGCTAGATGTCCTTGCTGCCGCAGTTGTGGTCTTGCGGCGCTCCCAGCAACTCCCTCACAACATAGTCAAATGCCTTCGTACTGGCGGGTTGATCGGCACTGTGGAGCACAGCGTTCGCCATTCCAGTGGCTTGCAATACAGTGCGAACCTCGAAGAGGACGGTGTCACGCGAAGCCTGCTAGAGGCAATAGTGATCCAGCATCCCGTTGAATTCGATGCCGACATCGTGAAAGCCGCGAGCTTACGTACTGGGCAGCCCTTAGAAGAGCTCCTTAAGGCGGTTAGCTGAAAGCGTTGTTTGACCGGACTGCAGACGCGTGGGACGGACTCAATTAAATCGAGCGCTGATAGAAGACCGACCGACTCACGCATTAGATATGCGAGTGGGAAATGATAGAGGCCTCTACTTCAGCGCCATCATGCGGCCTAGGCCGCTGGATATGGCCAACGATAGTTACCTTCGAAACCGGCCAATCTGTCCACTGAGGTCTATTGCAAGTTCCGACGTCTGTTAGCTCGCCCAGGTTTGCTCAGCGCCTGCCGCCGTCGTCACGCGTTAGGCGGGCACACCACTCGTCGAGCGGGACTGGCCATGACTGCTCTTGTCGCTTTGGATAACAACCACCATTTGTTTGAAGATAACCTCAGGGATTCTGATGAGATCTAATGGGAATGAATCTGTTTGGCGTTGAGTCAGCTGACCTCGGCGTGAGAGTTCTCGATAGATGAAAAAAAACCACCCCGAGGGGTGGCAAATGCGAACAACGAGGTGCCACGCGGCGCGACGGACTCAGTGCAGCCTGGCCTCCACCGAGTCGGCCAGGCGGGTGAGGATGAGACAGCAGGACACGGCGCCGGCATCCAGTACGCCGAGGGAGCGCTCGCCCAGGCGGCTGGCGCGGCCGATGCGAGCCACTAGGTCCCGGGTAGAGTCGCGTCCTTGAGAGGCTGCACGCTTCATGGCCTGTAGCGCGTCATGGAAGCTGGCGCCCTGAGCCACGGCATCCTCGAAGGTATCGACCGCCGGGATCAGTGCATCCATCAGGCACTTGTCGCCGACGCCGGCTTCGCTGATGTCTTGAATAGACGACAGGCCACCGCGCAGTAGCTGGGCAAAGGTATCGGCATCTATCTCGGCTTTGCCGCGCACCTGGTCAGCCATGCCGATGAACAGGCTGCCGTATAGCGGGCCCATGGAGCCGCCGATGCCTTCCATCAGCGCCAGGGTCAGTTCGTCTAACGCCTCGGCCAGGGTCAACTGACGGCCGGCCATGGCCTTCCCGCAGCGAGAGAAACCCTTGGCCATGTTGATGCCGTGATCGCCATCGCCGATGGCACCGTCCACTTCACTGAGGTATTCACGATTGGCGACGATGACGTCTACCAGGTCATTGATAATGGGGGTGCCCTCGGCACCGGAGAACGACTGCTGCATGGCGTTCACTCCGTCTGGGTTAGGCCGATGGAACGGCAGGGGTGGTCGATCAGCCGGGCCAGCTCCTCGTCCACGCCCAGCACGCTCAGGGTCACGCCCATCATCTCCAGGGACGTGAAATAGTTGCCGACGTAGCGGCGATGCACACGTAGCCCACGGGCCTCCAGTAACCGCGCGACTTCGGCGTAAAAGATGTACAACTCCATAATCGGTGTTGCTCCCAGGCCGGAGACCAGCACCACAACCCCTTCGTCCTGGCTAAAGTCGCGATCGGCCAGGACGGGTTCCAGCATGCGCGCCGCCATCTGCTTCGCCGGCTCGATAGGTACCACGGCGATGCCCGGCTCGCCGTGGTGGCCGATGCCCAGTTCCATCTGGCCGTCGGCGATCTGAAAGTTCGGCTTGCCCACCGCGGCGATGGTGCAGGGCGTTAGCCCTACGCCGATGGAGCGGCAGTTGGCGACAGCCTTTTGCGCCACGCGGATGACGCCGTCCAGATCATAGCCTTCGGCCGCGGCGGCGCCGCCGACCTTCCACATGAAGATCTCGCCGGCCACACCGCGGCGTTTGGCGATTTCCTCCTTGGGCGCCGAGGCTACGTCGTCGTTGGCTACCACCGTCCTGATCTGCAGGCCGCGACTGACGGCCATCTTCATCGCCAGCTTCACGTTCATGTTATCGCCGGCATAGTTACCGTACAGGCAGGCGATCCCGGCGCCGCGATCGGCGGCGTGGAAGGCATCGAGAAAGCTCTTGGCAGTGGGTGAGGAAAAGATCTCGCCAACTGCTACGGCGTCTACCAGACCGGGGCCGACATAGCCGAGAAAGGCCGGCTCATGGCCGGAACCACCTCCGGTCACTACACCGACGCGGCCCTCCGGCGTCTCCTGTGCGGTGCGGATCACCCGCGGATTGTCGCCGGCCTGGGCCAGCTCCGGATGGGCGAGGAGGATACCCTCCAGCATGTCCTCCACCACCAGATCCGGATCGTTGATCACTCGATTCATAGCATCTCCTTGTTCTCGATACCAAGACCACTTAGGGCTTGAGCACAACCTTGAGAGATTGGTCGCCGCGCTCCATGGTCTCGAAGGCTTCCTTGAAGTCGGCTAGCGGAAAAGTGTGGGTAACGATGCCGCGTACATCGATTTTGCGCTGACCTATGAAATCGATGGCCCGCGGGTACATGTAGGGGCCCAGGTGGGAGCCGAGTACGTCCAGCTCCTTGCGATCTCCAATGATCGACCAGTCCACTGTTGCCTCGTCGTTGAAGACGCTGAACTCGACGAAGCGACCAAGCTTGCGCAGCATCGCCAGACCCTGGTTGACCGCTCGGTGATGGCCAGTCGCTTCTATATAGATGTCGCACCCGTAACCATCAGTGATGGCGTGGATCTTCTCCAAGACGTTATCAAAAAAGGGGTTCCACACCTCGTCAGCCCCCATGCGGAAGGCCAGTTCGGCACGGTCCGATCTCATATCCAGCACAATCAATTTCTTTGGATTGCGCAGCCGTACGGCGCCGATGATGCCTAGGCCGAGGGTGCCGGCCCCGGCCACCACCACCACGTCGTCCAGGCCGACGTTGGCGCGATCCGCCGCATGCAGTGAGCAGGACAGCGGCTCGATGAGAATCGCTTCCTCCGGTGGGATATCGTCAGGTACCGGGTGCACGATGGCCTCGCGGGTGAAGATCATGTACTCGGCCATGGCGCCCTGGACGTTATTCTGGAAGCCGTATAGATCGTGCTTCTGGCACATCCAGTACTGGCCATGGTTGCAGAAGCGGCAACCCCAGCAGGGCACGATCTGCTCGGAAATCACCCGGTCGCCTACCTGCACGCCGCGTTTCTCCGCACCGGGCCCGAGGGCCACCACCCGGCAGACGAATTCGTGGCCGGGAATCATCGGTGGCTTCACGTAACGCGGTTGCTCGGCGTCGCCCCAGAAGGAGGGCGCGCCGCGGTAGGTCTTGATATCGCCCATGCAGATACCGCACAGCTCGACGCGGGTAAGTATCTCGTCCGGGCCAGGTACCGGCACCGGTACCTGTTCCAGGCGATAGTCCTCGGGGCCATGGCAGACCACTGCCTTCATGATCTTGGGCAAAGCGTTCTCGAAAGCGCTGGACATGAGGTTACCTCTGGTTCGGAGCTTCACTGGATGCTGTAGCCGCCGTCGATCACCAGGTTCTCCCCGGTGATCATGGCGGCGGCATCGCTGAGCAGGTAGAGCACCGTGGCGGCAATCTCCTCGGGACGGGCGAAGCGGCCCACCGGGATGAGCTGCTTGGCGCGTTCGCCTACCTCCCCAGCCCACGCCTTCTTGCCAAGTTCGGTCTCGACGATGGTTGGCGAGACGGCATTCACGGTGATGCCGAACTCGGCCCATTCCATGGCGAGAACCCGGGTCATGCCCACCACCGCGGCCTTGCTGGCGCAATAGGCGACGTGGCGATCCAGACCGATCACCGCCGCCTGGGAGGCCAAGTTGACGATGCGACCGCCACCGCCGGCGCGCAGATGACGCGCCACTGCCTGGGCAACGAAGAAGCTGGCCTTGAGGTTGATGTCGAGGGTGCTGTCCCAGGCCTCCTCGTGGACGTCCAGCGCCTTGTCCAGCAGTGCGATCCCGGCGCTGTTGACCAGCAGGTCGAGCCGGCCGAAGGCCTTAGCGACCTGGTCCACGGCGGCCTCGATGGCCGCCTTGTCGCGTACGTCGAGGGCGATGCCCAGGTGGCGTTCACCCAGTTGCGCGGCAATCTGCGCCACCTCTGGATTGCGATCCAGCAGCGCCACCCGGGCGCCGCGACTGGCTAGTAGGGTGGCGCAGGCGTGACCGATACCCGCCGCGCCGCCGGTGACCAAGGCACACCGACCGTTGAGGTCGAACGCCTGATTCCAAAAATCGGACATAGAGATCTCCCGGACGGGCAGGGCGCCCGTCCTCGTCGAAGGGGCTTACTTGCCGCTGACCTGCTGGTAGAGGGCGTCGGCGTTTTCCGGCGTCACCGCCACCCAGGGAATGATGTAACTCTTCGCGGTGCCATCACCCCACTGCAGCGCCGGATAGCGCTTCCAGATCTCCGAGCGTGGTTGGTAAGAGCTGCCCTCCAGCTTGCGCAGTACCACGTCTAGTGCCCCCTGGGCTTGCGCCTGGGCATCCTGGAAGTAGGTGATCAGCTCCCCTTTCTTCGCTGCCTGGATGGCGTCGGGCATGCCATCGATGGAAGTGACCGGGATGTCCTTAGCTGACAGCCCGCGGTTCTTTACCGCCTGCAGCGCGCCGAGGGCCATGTCGTCGTTCTGGGCGATGATGCCAGCGATGCCTTTGGGATGGGCGTTGAGCCAGTCCTCGGTTAGCGTCAGGGACTCGGCCCGCGACCAATTGGCGGTCTTCTTCTCGATCACCTTCATCTCGGGATGCTTCTGCAGCACCTCCATTTCGCCCTTCTCGCGATCGATCTGCGCGGACTGGCCAATGGGTCCCTGGATGATCACCACGTTGCCCTTGCCGCCGAGCTTTTCCGCCAGCGCCTGGGTCTGCAGGCGGCCACCCTCCACGTCGTCGTTGCCCACATAAGGCACGCTGGCGCTGGCGACCTTGGTATTGGAGGCCACCACTGGCACCTCGCTCTCCATGGCGCGAGCCACGGCGCCAACGCTAGCCTTGGTGTCGATAGGGACGAAGATGATGGCGTCGTAGTGCTGGGTGACCATCGTCTCGATCTGGTTGTTCTGGGTTAGGGCATCGTAGTTGCCGTCGAACACCGTGATCTGCACTGAGCCGTCCTTGACCGCCGGGTGCTGCTTGAGATCGCGAACCCAGGCCTGCATGAACTGGCCCTTGAGGCCGTAGACGGCGGCCCCGACCTTGTAGGGCGCAGCCTGGGCCAGGCTGCTGGCGAGCAGGGACGCGGCGAGAACGCAAAGCAATTTGCGAGATTGCATGGGTGACTCCTTTTATTGTTGTCGTGCGGAGAGGTTCGCGATCAGGCCCGGCGCTTGCGCCAGACGTCGATCAGGACGGCGAAAACGATGATCAAACCCTTGGCCACCTGTTGGTAGTAGGACGACACCCCCAGCAGATTCAGGCCGTTATTGATGACGCCGATGAGCAGGGCGCCGAACAGGGTGCCGACAATACTGCCGGTACCACCGGAGAGACTGGTACCGCCGATCACCACTGCAGCGATGGCGTCCAGCTCGTAGGAGACGCCGGCCTGGGGTAGGGCGGAGGTGGTACGCGCCGAGAGCACGATGCCGGCCAGGCCAGCCAGCAGCCCGGAAATCACGTAGACCGAGAAGGTCACCTTGCGCACGCCGATACCGGAGGTACGAGCGCTTTTCTCGTTGCCGCCCACTGCGTAGACATAGCGGCCATAGGTGGTGTACTTCAGTACCAGCCAGAAGAACAGCGCCACGATGGCGAAGATCACGATGGGCATGCCGATCGGTCCAAGCTTGCCGGTACCCAGGGCTAGGTAGGCTTCTGGCAGATCGGTGACCGGGCTGCCGTCGTTGAGGATGAAGGTCAGGCCGCGCCCGACGCTGAGCATACCCAGGGTGGCCACGAAGGGTGGGATCGACAGGTTAGCCACCATGAACCCATTCAATGCCCCCATCACCGCTCCGGCGAACATCCCGGCGCTTAGCGCGGCCAGTAGGCCATAGCCCTGCACCGCGACCATCGCGCTGCACAACCCCGCGAAGGCCAGGATCGAGCCTACCGAGAGATCGATGCCGCGGGTCAAGATTACGTAGGTCATGCCTACCGCGAGGATGCCGTTGATGGAGGTCTGGCGCAGGATGTCCATCCAATTGCGCCAGGTCATGAAGTACTCGCTGCTGAAGCCTAGGGCGACGCACAACAGCACGAACACCAGTGGCAGACCGAAGCGGTCGAGGGCGAAACGCAAACGGCTGCGCGACGGAGCGGAGGTGATACTGGGAGTGAGGGTCTGAATGGTCATGAGGCAAGACTCAGCAAGGCTTCCTGGGACAGGGACCGGTCCTCGCTCACGGTGACCAGGCGGCCGGCCTTGAACACCGCGATGCGATCGCTCAGATGGAGCAGTTCCGGGGCTTCGGAGGAGACGACGATGGCGGCGCCACCGGCGCGGACGAACTCGTCGAGCAGGCGATAGATTTCCTGCTTGGCACCCTCATCGATGCCGCGGGTGGGTTCGTCGCAAAGCAGGCAAACCGGCTCGGTGGACAGGCACTTGGCAAGCACTACCTTCTGCTGGTTGCCGCCGCTCATGGCCGCCACCGGCAGCTCGAGGGACGCGGTCTTGACGTTGAGCCGGCGCACCATCTCTTCCGCCAGCGCGTGCTCCTTGCGCCCGCTGATAACGCCCAGGCTGGATAGGCGGTCGTAGGCGGCCAGGGCGACGTTCTCGCGGACGTTGCCGGTAAGTACCAGGCCGGTGTCCTTGCGGTCCTCGGTGACCAGCGAGATCCCGGCGCGGATGGTGGCGGCCGGATCACCCACCGGCACCGGGGCGCCCTTGAGTGCCACCTGGCCGGCGTCCGGCGTGGTCAGTCCATAGACGCAATTGAGAAATTCGCTGCGCCCCGAACCCATCAATCCATAGATGCCGAGGATCTCACCCGGGCGCACCTGGAGGCTGACATCCTGGAATTCGTTCTTGCGGCTTAGGCCGGCCACCTTCAGGCAGGGCTCGGCGGTGGCCGTGCGGCCCTGCTTGTGGTCGATGGGAGCCAGCTCGCGGCCGACGATGCCCCGTACCAGGTGTGTCCGGTCGACGTTCGCCATCGCCCCCGTCTCGACGAAGGCGCCATCACGGAAGATGGTGTACCGGTCGGCGATCTGCGCCAGCTCTGTCAGGCGGTGAGAGACATAGATGATTCCGGCGCCCCGGGTGGTCAGGCGGCGGATCGCGGCGAACAACGTCTCCGTCTCCCGCTCGCCGATGGCCGAGGTCGGCTCATCCATGATCATCACTCGGCAGTCGTGGCTGAAGGCCTTGGCGATCTCCACCAACTGTGTCTGGGCGATGCTCAGGCGGCGCATGGGCATGGTGGCCTCGACGTCGAAGCCGAGATCCTCCAGCAAGGCGCGGGTGCGTCGATTCAGCTCGCGGTTATCCAGCAGGCAGCCCAGCCGGCGCGGCTCCCGGCCCAGCCAGATGTTTTCGGCCACGGTCAGGTCGGGAATAGGTTCCAGCTCCTGGGTGATCATGGCAACGCCAGCGGCTAGGGCCTCGCTAGGGCGCTGGAAGATCACCTCGCGGCCCTCCAATCGGATGCTGCCGGCGTCCCTCTGGGTGATACCCATGAGGATGCTGAGGAAGGTGGATTTGCCGGCACCGTTGCCTCCGCAGAGCGCATGCACCGAGCCCGCCTCGAGACTCAGGTGTCCGTCGCGCAGGGCGGGTATCCCGGCATAGGCCTTGGCGACCTTTTCAGCATGAAGCAGCAAGGGCGAAGCCATGGTACGTCCTCTCAGCTGATGTTTTTTTCTTGTCACAGCGGTGGAGCTCGTAGTGAGCATATGTTTAAACCATGAAAATCTGATCAGTCAACCGGAGTCTGAAAATTTTCTGGATAGGTGATCGTTCTAGGACGGTATCGGCGAGAATGACCGGTAAAGAAGAATATTTATTCAGTTAGGGTGAGAGCCAAGGCAGAGGTGACGATGTAAAAACGCTTGATCGGAATTTCACATGATGATCATATGATCGTGACCGCGTTGGTCCCTCATAGGAGCGCCAGGTGCATGAACGCCACCCAATCCATCGCCATCGGTTGTGACGAAGCCGGGTACGAACTTAAAGAGCAGCTCAAGGCCTTTATTCTTTCCCTCAACCTAGAGGTGGAAGACTTTGGCTCCCACTCCACGGACCCCGTGCTCTACCCAGATATCGCCTATGCTGTCGCAAGCGCTATTCGCGAAGGGCGAAATCGACTCGGCGTGCTGGTCTGTGGGACTGGTATCGGCATGGCTATCTCAGCCAACAAGGTCCAAGGCATTCGGGCGGCCCAAGCCCATGACACCTATTCGGCGGAGCGCGCTCGCAAGAGCAACGATGCCCAGATCCTCTCGATCGGAGCGCGAGTAGTCGGCCCCGAGCTGGCCAAGAGCTTGGTCAAGGCCTTTCTCAGTTCGGATTTCGAAGCGGGGCGCTCCGGGCCCAAGGTCGAGCGTATCAATGCCCTTGAGCAGCGCCGTGATTGCTAGGTGCTGGACGCCGTCCGCCCGGTCTGGGGACAATGGCGACTTTGCCAGTCAACCGGAGTCGATCCTGCATGAATGACAATGCCAGTCGTGGGGCCAGTGACTTCGAGCTGATGACCGACATCGCCATGCTCTACTACTTGGATAACGTCAACCAGGAGGCCATCGCCCAGCGCCTGTCGCTGTCACGGGCCAAGGTCAGCCGACTGCTCAAGCGCGCCCGCGACGAAGGCATCGTCGAGGTGCGGGTACTGCAGCATCCCACCATGAACAACGAAGTGGAGCAGAAGCTACTGGAACGATTCCGGCTGGATCGCGCCCTCATCGCGGTGGATCACGCGGATCCGGACACCCAGCGCTCGGCTGTTGCCAGCCTGGTAGCCAACTATCTCAACCGGGTGCTGGCCGACGGCATGATCGTCGCGGTGGGGATGGGGCGCAACGTTGGTTCGGTGGCAGACAACGTATTTCTACCAAATGGCCGGAACTGCACCTTCGTCTGCGCTATTGGAGGCTCCCTGCGCGCAGGGGAGTATATGAACCCGGACCATATCTGCCGGCGCCTTGCGGCGCGCTTTGGTGGCGAGAGCGAAACCCTATATGCCCCGGCCATGGTTGCCAATCCCGAACTCCGGGCGACCCTGATCGCCAACGATACCGTGCGTGCCACCCTGGATCGGGCCCGCCGCGCCGACCTTGCGCTGATCGGCATCGGTGACATGAGCGAGAGCAGCAATATGGTCCGTATGGGCTGGTTTTCCCCGCAGGAGATCGCGGCGGCTCGTCTGTCCGGCACTGTGGGCGACATGATGGGTTATGACTTCATCGACATCCATGGGCGGCCGGCTGTCAATGTGCTGCAGGGGCGGGTGATAGGCCTTACCGTCCAGGAGCTGGCCCGCATTCCTGATGTCATCGCCGTCGCCAGCGAAAATACCAAGGCTGCAGCCATTCTCGGCGCCCTGCGCTCCGGCGTTATCAATACGCTCGCCACCACCGTCACCAACGCCCACACCATCCTGGCATTGGACGACGCTACGCGGCGCGACGCCTGAAGTAGTCCAGCGGCGACTAGAGGGAGTCCTCACGGCAGGTTGAGATATTTAGTATTCAGTCGTATGCCTATATCAGTCGCTACATAGCATTGCTCAGTGAGTGCCCCCACCAAGCGCACCCGCAGAAGGGACAGCAGGAAGGGAGAGGTAATCCATCGCCTGCTTCGGTCCACATACCTAGTCGAAGGTCGCGGGGGCCACGCTAGCGAGTTCATAAGCGAGTTCAGCTTGGTTTAATTGGCTGCACTACAACTGTAGGCCTAGCCGGTGTCCGGGTACCTAGCTGCAGGAGCGCACCGCCCAGAGCGCAGCCCGCCATCAGGAAGAAGCAGGAGACGTAGCCGTTCAGGCTGGTCCAGCCGCCTCCCGCACTGATCAGCCAGCCCATCAGTACCGGCGCGATGCCGCCGCCAATGAACATGGCGGTGGTGATGATGCCATTGGCGGTGGACGTGGCCGACGGCAGCGCGGCATCCGAGGCAACCGCGTAGTAGATGGGCCAGACGGCGTTGGCCACCAGGCCGAACAGCAGCTGCACCAAGATGATCAGGGTGACGCTGCTGGCGAAGTAGAAGGCAGCGACGCTGGCGGCCATCCACAGGCCGCAAATGATCAGGGTGATCTTGCGCCCGATGATGTCCGAGAGGGTAGGCCAGATCAGTTGCCCGAGAATGCCGGTGAGAGCGAAGACCACGCTGAGGCCGGCCGACTCGGCCAGCGATAGTTTGGCGATGTTGTAGAGGTAGGCCGGCAGGACGATGTTGATGCCCATGTACACCACCTGGGTCAGCAGGGTGTTGCCAGCGGTAAGGGCGATGTTGCGATTGCTCAGGGTCGCGGTGAAGGTACGCCACGCCTGGCCCTTGGCGACCTGACCGCTGGGGGTGAGGTCGGGTGGGGTGAGTCTCTTGGCTGCCATGTCCGTATACAGCGCGGTAATTCGCTCGGCGGTGGAATAGCGCGACCAGAACACCATAAGGGGTACAGCGACGACAAAGGCGAAGAAGAAGACATAGCGCCAGTTGTCCTCGCCAAAGGTGGTGAGCACGAAGCTGGCCACCAGGCCGCTGAGCAGCGCGCCTATGGGGTAGCCGGTGTGGTGGGCGCCCAGGGCGAAACCGCGGCGTTCCACTGGCCACCATTCGGCGGTATTGCTCACGCCGACCGGCTCGCCCCAGCCGGCGCCCAGGTTTACCCCGATACGCAGGGCGACGAAGCTGGTCAGGCTATGGCTCAGGGCCTTGAAGCCGGAGAGAAACGACAGCGCGGTGTAGCCCAGTACCAGGGGTACCTGGAAACGCGCGCGCTTCCAGCCGGCACCATGGCGGTCGCTCCACATCGCCCCCGGGATATCCAGCAGGGCCAGGGCCAGCATGATCAGGGTGGCGATGGTGCCCCAGTCATCGGGGGTGAGGTTGAAGTGCTTGGAGATGGTTGGACCCAGGCGCAGGACGATTTCGCGGTCATAGGCGTTGAGAATCCAGATCAGCCAGCAGACCAGTAGGGAAACCCAGGAATAGCGGTGGATCTGGCGCAGCGAGGCCTTGTTTGCAGTGTGCATGAGTGTGCTCCGGGCGCCAGCGAGGCGCCCTGTCAGAACCTGAAGGGTTTGGAAGCGGTGGGGGTGGGTCAGGCGGCGAAACGGCGCTCCGCGATGCCGCGTACGCCCAGGTCGTGTACGGCAAACAGGGCACCACGCAGCTGGCCGTCGCCGGGGAAGCGTGGCAGGGGCGGGCGAGCCATGGACGTGACATAGAGAACGTCCAGCTCGGGCCCGCCGAACATGACGCTGGTGACCTTCTTTACCGGCATCTCGATGATCCGGTCCACCTGGCCATCGGGGGTGTAGCGCACCAGTTGCCCGGCGTAGACCAGGGCCTGCCAAAGGCAGCCTTCGGCATCCACGGTGGCGCCATCCGCGGCACCGCCGCCGGCGGTGTCGATCCGGTTGCGCGTGCGCCGCTCGCCTACCGTGCCTGTTGCGGTGTCATAGGCATAGGTCCACTGCTCGCCGGTCCAGGTGTCGGTGAAGTACAGAGTGCTGCCATCCGGGCTCCAGCAAGGTCCGTTGGAGCAGATGATGCCTTCGTCCAGGACGTGCAGTGACAGGTCCGGGTCCAGCCGGTAGAGCCGGCCTGAGGCGCTTTCTTCGAGGGTGTCCATGGAGCCGAAGACGAAGCGTCCCTGGCGATCCACCTTGCCGTCGTTGAGGCGATTGTGGGGCAAGTTGGGTTCAGGAGCGTGGATGAGCGTCAATTCACCGCTGGCTAGATCCAGATCGTGGATACCGCCCTGAAGGGCTACCAGGGCGCGATCGCCCTCGCGGCGCAGGGCCATGGAGCCGATCTTCTGGCCGACGTCCCAGGCCCGCAACTCACGGCCGTCGGCGGTGCAGCGCAGGATGCGGCCGTCGAAGCTGTCCAGCCAGTACAGGCGTTGCTGCTCCACGTCCCACAGCGGCCCTTCGCCAAGCGTGGTCTTGAGGTCGGCGACGATCTCGATACGCATGATGTTTCCCTCTCTGTTGTTGTTTTGCGGGAAGCGCGGTCTGGTGGGCGGGCTAGAAGTCGACGGCGTTGCGTCCCTTCAGCCCCAGGAGTTCGCGGGCTTCATCGGGGCTGGCCACCCGGCCGCCGAGGGCCTCGACCACGGTGCGGATGCGTCGGACCTGGTCGGCGTTGGAGGCGGCCAGCTTGCCCGGACCGTCCCACAGCGAATCCTCCAGGCCAACCCGTGCGTTGCCACCCATGGCCAGGCCCATGGTCGCCAGTGGTATCTGGTTGCGTCCGGCGCCGAGTACCGACCAGAGATAATCCTCGCCAAACAGCCGGTCGGCAGTGCGTCGCATCTGCATGAGGTCCTCGGGGTGCCCACCGATGCCGCCGCGCAGGCCGAACACCGACTGGATGAACAGCGGCCGCGGCAGCAGGCCGCGCTCGAGGAAGTGGGCAGCGGTATAGAGGTGGCCGATGTCGTAGCACTCGATCTCGAAGCGCGTGTGATTCTCGCGGCAGGCCTCGAGGATATGGGCGATGTCGCGGAAGGTGTTGCGGAAGATGCGGTCGTCGCTCTCTTCCAGGTAGGGCCGCTCCCAGGCGTGTTGGAAGTCCTTGAAGCGGCCAAGCATTTCGTAAAGGCCGAAGTTCATCGAGCCCATGTTCAGCGATGCCAGCTCCGGCTTGAGCTGCAGCGCAGGTTGCAGGCGCTCTTCCACGCCCATGGTTGGAGCGCCGCCGGTAGTGAGATTAATGATGACGTCGCTTTCCCGCTTGATGCGTGGCAGGAAGCGGCGAAACAGCTCCGGATCCTGCACCGGCCGACCATCCTCAGGATCGCGGGCATGAAGGTGAACGATGGCGGCACCGGCGGCCGCGGCGCCCAGGGCGGCATCGGCAATCTGTTCGGGAGTGACCGGCAGATGCGGCGACATCGACGGGGTATGGATGGCGCCGGTGACAGCGCAGGTGATGATGACGGGACGAGCGTGGGCCATGACACGGGTTTCCTGTGAATTGTTGTTGTGGAAACGCTGGGACTTCAGAGGTACTCGACGTTGCCGTCCACGCTGATCGCCTGGCCGGTAACGTTGCGCGCTGCAGGCGAGCAGAGGAACAGCGCCATGGCGGCGACGTCTTCGGCGGTTACCATGCGCCCCAGGGAAATCTTCTTCAGGTATTGCTCGCGCATCTCCGCCTCCGGCAGGCCGAGCTGCTCGGCACGAGCGCGGATCACACCCTCCATGCGCGGTCCTTCGACGATGCCAGGGAGCAGGGCGTTGACCCGGATGTCGGCCGCACCCAATTCGGCCGCCAGGGACTTCATCATGCCGACGATGGCCCACTTGGTGGCGGCATAGGGCGTGCGCCAGG
This sequence comes from Pseudomonas sp. RIT411, assembly GCF_003057735.2. Taxonomy (NCBI): domain Bacteria; kingdom Pseudomonadati; phylum Pseudomonadota; class Gammaproteobacteria; order Pseudomonadales; family Pseudomonadaceae; genus Pseudomonas; species Pseudomonas sp. RIT411. The sequence continues at coordinate 50,370 of NZ_QBIZ02000020.1, read as the reverse complement.
CATAGCCCAGGCGGCCAGCCACCGAAGCAATCTGCAGCAGATGGCCATGGGCCGATTCGCGCAGCAGCGGCACGGCGTGGTGAGCAAAGCGGTACTGGGCGGTGAGATTGATGTCCAGGGTGCGCTGCCAGTCGGCTTCGTCGATTTCGTCGATGCCTGCCGTCGGACCGGCGATGCCGGCATTGTTGACCAGCACGTCGAGGCCATCCCAGTGGTCGCGCTGTGCGGCGAAGACCTGGGCAACGTCCGCGGCCACGGCGACATCGGCACGGGTGGCAAGGGCGGTGGGATGGCGTTCGCGAAAGGCTGTCAGGGCCGTTTCGCTGATGTCACAGACATGGACTTGGGCGCCGGCTTCCAGATAGGCCGCGGCGAGGACTTCGCCGATGCCGGCGGCGCCGCCGGAGATCAGTACCCGCAGGTTGGGGTAGGGGATGAGTCGATCGAGTACGCTCATGCGCGTTTGCCTCCGTTGCTCTTGGAACCTTCGCGCTGGACCAGCAGGCGGCCGAGCGAGTCGGCTGCCTGCATGATGTCGTCCGCGACAGCGGCGCGGGCGGCGGCGCCATCACGGGCCTCCAGGGCGGCGACGATACGGGCATGGGCCTCCATGGAGCGCGCGAGATGAGCCGCTTCGGGCGCCACCAGGGCGAAGCAGGGACCCATGTGCAACCAGAAGGTCTCCACGGCGGCCACGATCAGTTCGGCACGGGCGACGGCGTAGATGCGTCGGTGGAACGCGAAGTTGGTCCAGAGGTAGCGGGGCACGTCATGGTTGTCCACGGCCTGCTGCATGTCCTGGTAAATGGCGTCGATCTGCGTCAGGTCGCTGGCTTCCAGACGCTGGATACAGCGCTCTGCCAGCAGCCCTTCAAGGGCAACCCGGGCGTCGCGGATCTCGCGCAGGCGCGCCGCCGTCATCATCGGCACACGCAAGCGGGCCGTGCCCGATACCTCGAAGGCGTTTTCCGCACTCAGACGCTGCAGCGCCTCGCGCACCGGCATGGGGCTGGAGCCCAGAGCCTCTGCCAGCCCACGGATGGTAAGTTTCTGACCCGGTTGGAAGCGGCCGCTCATCAGGGCTTCGCGCAGCTGGCGGTAGACCTGGTCCTGCAGGGTGGCGCGAGCCACTTGCCGCAGTGCGGGAAAGGCGAGGGGGGCGTCGGACATAACCGGCTCCTTTCTTGTTTTGTGAGATGAAATATGTGATCACAAAAGCTTTATGTCAAGGGCTAGCCCGAACCTATTGAGAGGCCTTCGAGGTACGGCGACTGTTCAGCGAACGCATGGTGCTGGTAGGGCCGCCAGGCGAAGCCAGTCGCTCGCAGCGGCTGTCCGCGCTAGGCGAGGTGCCACTGATTCTGCCCGGGCTGCCACACGGCAATAGACGTCTGGTTGAGCAGGTGGCGGCGAAAAATACGGTTCCCCTGAACGTAATCCTGGAAGTAGAAAGCGTCGGCCTGACCAAGAAGCTGGTCGCAGCGGGGCAGGGCTATTCGATCCTCGCCCACGCCGCCGTGCAGCAGGATATTGACCGCGGCGAACTGGTCGGTCACGAGATCGAGCGGCCTGGCATTCGCTTGACAGTGGCGCTCGCACGGCTCAAGGAGCGTCGTAGCAGTCGCCTGGCCCTGAGCTGGGAGAAGATCGTGCTTGAGACGCTGGAAGAGCTGGTAACTGTTGGCGCTTGGAAAGAAGCCACTCATTGGCTAGGCCATTGAGAAGATCAGGCCTGTGAGGCTCTGTGCGCCTCTTTGATCGCAGCTGCCAACTCCATCAATACGCCTGAGTAGCGCTCCTCGATCTCCGCCAGCGATAGCGGCGTGGCCAGGCTGATATTGAGGGCATGACTGCGATAGCCGGGTAGACCCAGAGGCGTCGCAATGGCCACCACTTCAGGTTGCCAGGCGGCCAGGCAGTAACCCTTGCTGTGCACGCTGGCGATGGCAGCGCGTATTTCCTGTTCCAGTGGCACCCCACGGGCCTCGCAGCGCCGCGCGCAAAAGGTGGCAATCAGGGTTTCGCGCTGGGCTTCGCCCAGGCCGGCAAGGGATGCGCGGCCGAGGGAGGTGATGTCCATCGGCAGGCGCTGGCCGACCAAGACGTTGCGCGGCGTCTTGCGCTGACTCAGGCGGATCGATTCCAGGTAAATCATCTCGTCGCGGTCCGCCGCCGCCAGGCTGACGTTGACCTGGTGTTCCCGCGCCACTTTGATCATCAACGGTGAAGCGGCCTGCAGGAGGCTGCTGCCCTGGTACATGGCATGGGCCAGGCCAAGGAAGGTCGGGGCCAGGCGGTAGGCGCTGCGGCCGCCGTCGTAGTCTAGGAAGCCGGTACGTACCAAGGTCTGGGTCAGGCGGCTGATCGTGGACTTGGGCAGGCCGAGGAGGTCGCTGAGGTCACCGTTGGTGAGGTATTCGGTCCCCGGACGAAAGGCTCGCAGCACGTCCAGGCCTCGCTCCAGCGAGCGGTTGGCGGGCGCCTTGCCCTGACCAGGCAGATCGGCGGTGTTCAGCTCGGCGCCAGCGTGTTCCATCTGGTGGAATGCGTCCGTTGTCATGACAGGTTTCCTCGCGCAGATTGATTTCAAGCCTGGCGCAGATCCGGGCAGCCAATCAACCCAAGAATAAGAGAGAGGCCACCCATGACGACAACTCCCGAATCCGCGACTCCCATCGAGCTGTCGGTGACCCAGGGCATCGCCACCCTGACGCTGAACCGTCCCGAGGCGCGCAACGCTATCAGCGATGACATGCGCACCCTGCTGATCGAGCACCTGGAGCGCATCGCCGCCGACAACGAGATCAAGGCGCTGATCCTGACCGGTACCGGCAAGGGCTTTTGCGCCGGTGGCGACATCAAGGGAATGCAGGCGCGCATGAGTGCGCCGGCCGGCTCGGTGGCCTTCAACGGCTGGAAGCGCCAGCAACGGGTCCACCACGCCGTGTCGCTGCTGCACAACCTGCCCAAGCCGACCCTCGCTGCGGTCAACGGCGCCGCCACTGGCCTGGGCTGCGACATGGCGCTGAGCTGCGACTTCATCATCGCCTCGGAGCAGGCATCCTTCGCCATGAGTTATATCGCCCGCGGCCTCATCCCCGATGGTGGCGGTCTCTACTTCCTGCCGCGGCGGGTCGGCCTGAGCCGGGCCAAGGAGCTGATCTTCAGCGGTCGCACCGTCTCGCCGAGCGAAGCCGAGCGCATCAGCATGATCGACCGGGTGGTGCCCCATGACGACCTGCTCCCCGCGGCCCAGGATTGGGCCCTGCAGCTGTCGGCCGGTTCGGCGACGGCGCTGGGCCTGAGCAAATCGATCCTCAACAACACCTTCGAACTGACCCAGGGGCAGATCTCGGCCATGGGCAGCCAGGCCCAGGGCATCTGCTACACCTCTAGCGAACACCAGGAGTCGGTCGCTGCCTTCCTGGCGCGCAAGAGCAATGGTGGCCAACGATGAGCGCTCTCGACCGTCTGCTCAGTCCGGCCAGCGTCGCCGTCATCGGCGCCTCGGGCGATGCCCGAAAGACCTCTGGCCGGCCCATTGCCTTCCTGCGCAAGCACGGTTTCCAAGGGCGCCTGTATCCGGTCAATCCGCGCTATGAGGCGATCGACGGCCTGCGCTGCTATCCGTCCATCGCCGAGCTGCCCGAGGTGCCCGACGTGGCGGTCATCCTGCTCGGCGCCGAGCGCGCCAACCAGGCGGTAGCCGAATTGGCGGCGCTAGGCTGCGCCGCGGCCATCGTGCTGGCGGGTGGCTATGGCGAAACGGGGGAGAGTGGCATCCGCCGCCAGGCCGAGTTGCAGGCGGCACGCGGCAGCATGCGTATCCTTGGCCCCAACACCATCGGCCTGGTCAATGTCAGCGAGCGCATCACCCTGTCCGCTAGCGGCGCCTTGGACATGGACGCCCTGCTGCCGGGCAAGGTAGCCCTGGTGTCCCAGAGCGGTGGCATCCTCGGCGCCTTGCTCTCCCGCGGCGTGGCGGCCGGCATCGGCTTCTCCAAACTGATCTCCACCAGCAACGAGGTGGATCTGGACGTCGCGGACTTCGTCGACTACCTGGCTGACGATCCGGCCACTGCCGTGATCGCCCTCTACCTCGAAGGCCTGCGCGACACTGCCAAATTCACCCGCGCCGTGGGCCGCGCCCGTGCTGCCGGTAAACCGGTGGTAGTGTTCAAGGTCGGTCGCTCGGAAGCCGGCGCCAGCGCCGCCGCCTCCCATACCGGCGCCCTGGCCGGCTCGGATGACCTCTATTCGGCCTATTTTCGCCAGCTCGGGGTGATCCGCGCCGAGACCTTCGCCGACCTGCTGGACATTCCCTTCGCCCTGGCCAGCGGCCGGGTCATGCAGGGCACCCGGGTGGCCATCCTCACCTCCACTGGTGGCGCCGGCACTCTGATCGCCGACAATCTAGGCGTCAACGGCTTCCAGACTCCGCCACCCGGCGCGGAGACGGCTGCCCGGTTGCGTGCCTTGGACGTCGGTGACCAGGCGGTGCTCGACCGCAATCCCATCGACCTGACCCTGGCAGGGCTGCAGCCCGAAGTCATGCGCGGCGCCATCAGCATCCTGCTGGAAAGTCCCGATTACGATGCGGTGATCAGCGTGGTGGGCTCCTCTGGCGTCGCCCAGCCGCACCTGATGGCCGATGCCATCCGCGACAGCCTGGCCAGTTCGGAGAAGCCGGTGCTGGCCTATATCAGTCCCCATGCTCCTGCAGCGGCGCAGCGCATCAACGGCTCGGATGGAGTGGCCTTCAGTGCGCCTGAGAGTTGCGCCGGCGCGCTCAAGGCGCTGGCCTTGCAAGGCAGCTTTGCAAGACAGCGGCTAGGGCAGGTCGGCGCTGCCCCCTCGGCCGAGCCGGTGGCTCTGGCGGACCTGCAGCCGGGTCCGCTGGACGAGGCGCGTAGCAAGCAGCTGTACGAGACCTTCGGCATTCCGGTGACCCGCGAGCGGGTAGTGGCGGACGCACGCCAGGCCGAGGCAGCCGCCCGCGATCTGGGTGGCGAGGTGGTACTCAAGGTGCTTTCCGCCCGCATCCCGCACAAGAGCGAGGTGGGTGGCGTGGCCCTGCGGCAGCGGCCCGAGGACATCGGGGGGCGCCTGGAACGGATGCGCGACGAGGTGACCGCCCAGGTCGGCTTCAATCCCGAGGCCTTCCTGGTGCAGGAGATGGTTAGCGGCGGCGAGGAGTTGATCCTCGGCTTCATCCGCGATCCGCAACTGGGTCCGGCCGTGCTGCTGGGTATGGGCGGGGTGACCGCCGAGCTGTTCCAGGACACCACTCTGCGCCTGCTGCCGGTGACCCTGGATGACGCCCGGGCGATGCTGGCCGAGTTGCGCACCTATCCCTTGCTGGATGGCTTCCGCGGCCGTCCCAAGGCCGATGTCGAGGCCGCCGCGCGCTGCATCGTCGCCTTCTCCGACATGGCCCAGCGCCTGGGCGAGCGGCTGCAGGAAGCCGAGATCAATCCGCTGCTGGTCAGGCCGCAAGGACAGGGGGTGGTCGCCCTCGATGGCCTAACCGTTCTGAGCTGAGCAGACGCTGTTCCACAGGGTGGAACAGCGCCATTGCCGCCCCGACTCACCCTTGCATAATCCAAGAACGCTTCATTTCTGACTCATAACAATAAGTAGGTCACTATGAACAGCTTTCCGTCCTATCTCCCATGGTGTGCATTCCTACCGTCTGGCGCCGTCGCGTCGTTCATGAGTCCTGAACCCGACGCCACGTCCTCGAACCGGGAGTAACGCCATGTCCGCCGTACTTAAGAACGCCACCCCTCGCGAGCCGATCGGCAGCATCGCCCCGGCGCCCACCGTGATTTCCTTTCGCAACGTCGCCAAGGCCTTTACCGTCAAGGGCGTAGCGAAACAGGCTTCCCACAGCATCAACGTCGACATCCAGCAGGGCCAGGTGGTGACCATCGTCGGTCCCTCCGGCTGCGGCAAGTCCACCCTGCTCAACATGGTGGCCGGCCTGTTCGCCCCCACCGAAGGCCAGGTGCTCTACAGCGGCCAGCCGGTCAAGGGCATCAATGGCCGCACCGGCTACATGACCCAGAGCGATCACCTGCTGCCCTGGCGCGACGTGGTTGGCAACATCGCCGTGCCGCTGGAGATCCGCGGCGTGGGCAAGGCCGAGCGCCAGGCGCGCATCCGCGAGCTGCTGGCCCTGGTCGGGCTCGAAGGGCACGAGAAGGCCTATCCCAGTCAACTCTCCGGCGGCATGCGCAAGCGCGCTGCCCTGGCCCGGCTGCTGGCCTACGATCCCGAAACCCTGCTGATGGATGAGCCCTTCGCGGCGCTCGATGCCCAGTTGCGCATGCGCATGCAAACCGAGTTGTTCAAGCTCAGTCGGCAGCTGAAGAAGACCGTGTTGTTCGTCACCCACGACCTCGACGAGGCGGTCGCCCTGGGCGATCGCTGCCTGATCTTCTCCGGCCGTCCCGGCACCATCGTGCGCGACGTGACCATCCCCCTGGGTGACGAGCGCAACATCCTGCAGCTGCGCAAGGACCCGCGTTACCACCAGATCTGCGGTGACCTCTGGGAATTCATCACCCCGAGCCAAGACGCCTGAGCGGCCCACCACTGGAGATTACTGCTATGAACATTTTTCTCGGCCGCGTTGCCATCTTCGCTTTCATCCTGCTGTCCTGGCAGTTCGCCTCGGGACCGCTGGTAGATCCCTTCTTTGTAAGCTCGCCCAGCGAGATCGGCGGGCGCTTCGTCGAGCTGGTCTCCAGCGGCCGGCTGTTCACCCATGGCTGGATCACCGTCGTCGAGACCCTGGCCGGCTTCTTCTTCGGCGCCTGCGCCGGCATCAGCGTCGGCCTGCTGCTGGGTCGCAACGAGACCCTGGCCAAGCTGCTCGACCCCATCCTCATCTCCATCTACAGCCTGCCCAAGGTGGCCCTGGCGCCCCTGTTCATCATGTGGTTCGGCATCGGCATCGAAATGAAGATCATCCTGACCGCCACCATCGTGTTCTTCCTGGTGTTCCTCAATACCTACAGCAGCGTGCGCGCCGTGGAGCGCGAGCAGCTGGAGATCCTGCGACTGATGGGCGCCAAGGAGCATCACCTGATCGGCAAGGTGGTGCTGCCCTCGGCCATCCAGTGGGTGTTCACCGGCCTCAAACTGTCGGTGCCCTATGCGCTGATCGGCGCCATCGTCGGCGAGATCATGGCGGCCAACCGCGGCCTGGGCTACCTGCTGCAGGATGCCGCCGGCCAGTTGGACACCGCCGGGGTCTTCGCCGCGCTGCTGGCCATCATCTTCCTCGCTCTGCTGTTGCAGGCCGCAGTGCGCAAGCTGGAAACCGCGCTGATGCCCTGGAAAAAGGAGCAGGACGCCCGCGAACTCTCGATCTGATCGCCCCGTATCCACTCATTACAACAAGAAGAGAGGTCTCAACTATGTCCCTGAAGCGTCTGTTTTCCGCCCTCGGCCTGAGCGCCGCATTGCTGGCCGCGATCCCTGCCGTGCAAGCCGACGAAGCGGTCAAGGTAGCCATCGGTACCGAAGGCTTCGTGCACATGCCGCTGTTCGTGGCGCTGGATGCCGGGCTGTTCAAGAAGCACGGACTGGACGTCAGCCTGGTCAAGTTCAAGGGCGGCGGCGCCGCGGCCTCCGGGCTGGTGAGCCGCTCGGTGGAGTTCTGTTCCTGCGCCATCCAGAACGCCATCAACGCCAAGGTGAAGGGTGCCGACGTGACCCTGCTGGGGCGCATGGTCGGCCAGTACGCTAGCAACGTGGTGATCCGCCAGGAGGTGGCCGATCGTCTGGGGCTGAGCGCCAATTCCACCGTGGAAGAGCGCCTGGCCGCCTTCAAGGGCCTGCGCCTGGCGGTCAGTGGCACCGGCGGCAGCGCCGACTTCCTGGTGCGCTTCCTTGGCCAGGAAGCCAAGCTGCAATCGGAAAAGGACTTCACCCTGCTGTACCTGAACAATGGCGGAGCCATGCTGGCCGCCTTCGCCCAGGGCCGCATCGATGGCTTCGCGCTGTCGTCGCCCGCGTCGGACAGCGCGGTGATCGAGCAGAAGGGGTTTACGCTGCTGGACATGTCCGAAGGCCAGGTGAAGGCCCTGGACGGCTATCCTTCCATCGCCCTGAGTGCTCGCCGCGAGTGGTCGCAACAGCACCCGGACACGGTCAAGGCCTTCCTCGCCGCCCTGAGCGACGCCACCCAACTGATCAACCAGCATCCGGATGAAGCGGCCAAGGCGGTGCGTACCCGCTTCGAAGGCGTCAACGACCAGGTCTACGCCGCCGCCTGGAAGAACAACCGCAAGTCCTTCCCGTCCACTCCCTATCTCACCGATGAGGAAGTCCAGCGCGCCATCACCTTCCTGGGCCGTATTCAGGACAGCCAGATCCCTGGCACCGCAGCTGACTACCTGACCCAGGTGCGCTGAGTCGCGCTTCCCTCCATTGCCCTGGCACGCCACTGGTAGGGCCAGGGCCCGGTAGAGATTTCCTATGCACAGGTATCATGACAAGCCGATCCTGGCGGCAGGGCTGGGTGTTGCCCTGCTGTCGCCCTTCAGCTATGCCGAAGGCTTTCTCGAAGACAGCAAAGCTTCGCTGGAGCTGCGCAACTTCTACATGAATCGCGACTTTCGCGACGGCAGCGGCCAGTCCAAGCGGGAGGAGTGGGGCCAGGGCTTCATCCTCAAGTATGAATCCGGCTTTACCCAGGGCCCCATCGGCTTCGGCCTGGATGCCTTGGGGTTGGTGGGTTTGAAGCTCGATTCAGGCCGTGGCCGCACCGGCACCGGTTTGCTGCCGGTCGACGACGAGGGTCGCGCCCCCGACGAATACGCCAAGGCTGGGGCCACCTTCAAAGCGCGACTCTCCAAGAGCGAATTGCGCGTCGGCACCTTGCTGCCACGCTGGCCGACCCTGGTCACTAACAATGGCCGCCTGCTGCCCCAGACCTTCGAGGGCAGCCAGTTCGAATTCAAGGAGATCAAGGGCTTGACCCTGACCGGCGCCAATATCCAGCGTACGGTCTATCGCGACAGCTCCGGCGCTGATGGCCTTTCGCTGAACAACAAGAATCGCCGCTTCAGTGGTTCTCTGGAGGGGGGCGACTTCAATGTCGTCGGCGCACTCTATCGCTTCGGCACCACCACCGATGTGAGCGCCCAGTACGCCGTGCTGGAAGACGTCTATCGCCAGCGCTTTCTCGGCCTGACTGACCGGCGCAATGGCGATTGGGGCACCTTCCTTACCGAGGTGCGGCTGTTCGACAGCGACGACGAGGGCATCGCCCGCGGCGGGCGGATCGACAACCGCGCCTTCAGCGCCTTGGGTACCTACAAGCACGCCGGCCATTCCTTTGGCCTGGGCTATCAGAAGATGTCGGGCTCAACGGCCTTTCCCTACGTCAATGGCACCGATCCCTACCTGGTCAACTTCGTCCAGGTGGGCGACTTCGCCGAGACCAATGAGCGCTCCTGGCAGGCGCGCTACGACTACGACCTGGGCCAGCTCGGTATCCCCGGCCTGAACTTCATGACGCGCTTCGTGCGTGGCAGCAAGGCGGAACTGCGCGGTGGCCAGTCAGGCGGCGAACGGGAACTGGATGTGGAGCTGCAATACGTGCTGCAGGGTGGCTCGTTAAAGGGCCTCAACCTACGTCTGCGCAGCGCCACCTACCGCTCCGACTTCTCACGCGACGCCAATGACGTCCGCGTCATCGCCAGCTATCCGCTCTCGCTGCTCTGACCTTTCGGGAGACCCTATGACGACCGTAACCCTCCACCGCATCGACGCCTTGGGCGTCATCACCCTGGACAATCCTCCGGTCAATGCCCTGTCTCGCGAGGTACGCGCGGGGCTCCTGGCGCGGCTGCAGGAGGCCGTTGCGGATGACGGGATCAAGGCCCTGGTGATCACCTGTGCCGGGCGGACCTTTGTCGCCGGTGCCGACATTCGCGAATTCGACCTGCCGCTGCAGGAGCCCCATCTGCCTGAGGTACTGGGGGTAGTCGAGGCTTCGCCCAAACCAGTAATCGCCGCACTGCACGGCACGGTACTGGGCGGCGGCCTGGAGCTGGCGCTGGCCTGTCATCACCGCATCGCGGTGACCGGCACCACCTTCGCCTTGCCGGAAGTCAGCCTGGGCCTGATCCCGGGGGCCGGCGGCACCCAGCGGCTGCCGCGGCTGGTGGGCGCGCCGTTGGCGCTGGACATGATCGTGGGCGGCACCCGCCTGGATGCCGGCGCAGCGCTCGCCGCCGGGCTGATCGATGGACTGGGGCAGGGCGAGCCCTTGGCGCTGGCCCAGACCTTCCTGCAAGAACAGCCGGGACTTGCAAAGCGCCCGACCGGCGAACGTCACCTGGCGCCCTTTGATCTGGAGGCTTTCGAGGCCCAGGCCCGCGCGCTGCTCCGCAAGTTGCCTGGCCAGGAGGCGCCGGTGCAGGCGCTGGAAGTTCTGCGGAGCGCCTGGCAGCTGCCCTTCAACGAAGCGATGGTGCGCGAGCGCGAGCTGTTCGTTGCGCGCCGTGAGTCCGCCCAGGCTCGCGCTCTGCGCCACGTGTTCTTTGCCGAACGCGCCTTGGCCGGGCGCAACCGGGCCCTGGCCAAGGCAGCGCCACCCCTTGAGTTACGGCAGGTAGCGGTGATTGGCGCGGGGCTGATGGGTAGCGGTATTGCCCTCTGCCTGGCCAATGCCGGTATCCGGACCATCTTGATCGACACCCAGGCCCAGGCGCTGGAGCGCGGACGGGCAACGATTGACAGCTATTTTTCCGGCGCCCTGGCGAAGGGTCGGCTCACGGCGGAGCAGGCCAGTGCGCGCTCCGCCCTGATCCGCTGCGCGACTGACCTGGCGGCGGTGGCCGAGGTCGACCTGGTCATCGAGGCGGTATTTGAGGATCTGGCGGTCAAGCAGGAGGTCTTTCGCCAGCTCGATCGCCTGGCCAGGCCCGGCGCCATCCTGGCCACCAACACCTCCTATCTCGACATCGACGCCATCGCCGCGGTGACCGGCCGGCCCGAGGCGGTGATCGGCATGCATTTCTTCAGCCCGGCGCAGGTGATGAGGCTGCTGGAGGTGGTCCGCACCCGCCCAGGCGCACCGGCGGTGCTGGCGACCGCCGTGCAACTGGGCGAGCGCCTGGGCAAGACCACGGTGGCGGTGGGCAACTGCCATGGCTTCGTCGGCAATCGCCTGCTGGCGGTGCGTGAGCGCGAGGCGACCTTGCTCGTGGAAGAGGGCGCCGCGCCGGAGCAGGTCGACCGGGTGCTGCGTGACTTCGGCTTTCCCATGGGTCCCTTCGAGCTGCGTGACCTGGCAGGCATCGATATCGCCTGGCGCAATCGCCAGGGACGGGGCGAGGCGCTCAGTGCCGCAGAACGGGCCTGTGACCTCATCGAGCAACTACACGCTGCCGGCCGGCTCGGGCAGAAGTCCGGCGCCGGCTACTACCGCTATGAGCCCGGCCAGCGGCAGGGCCGGGCGGATCCCATAGTTGCCGAAATGCTGGCCGCCCATCGCCAGCGCCGTGGCATCGCCCCACGCAACCACAGCGACAAGGAAATCCTCGAACGCTGCCTGTACGTGATGATCAACGAGGCGGCCTGGCTGCTGGAGGAAGGCATCGTCGAGCAGGCGGTGGATATCGATCTGGTCTGGCTGCACGGCTACGGCTTTCCGCGCTATCGCGGCGGCCTGCTGTACTACGCCGATGACTGCGGGCTGGCACACATCGTCAGTACCCTGGAAGGCTGGTCGGCCGCGCTGGCCGAACGCGTCACCGAGATCTGCCCGCGACTGCGGCAATTGGCAGCTGGGGGTCGAGGTTTTCTGTCGGAATAGGCACCAGCAAGGGATGAATCCGGCTCTTCTTCGCAGAGGCAAACAGTGACGTTGGCCTCCACGTGATGTATCGCATCGCCACATACGGTAGCGAGGTCAAAGAGCAAGGCCCAACACATCAACACGTGGCAGTCCGCTTTGCTTGGGTCGGCCGTTAAACGTTAGTGCTCCGTTGGACAAGGGTTGCAACGGTCACACCAGTGAAAACAGAAATATACCAGCCCTGCACAAACTTCATCCTCTAACCACTCCCTGCACCCCCTCTGCCCGAGCTCCCCCCACCGACCACCCGCGCCCCGCGCGCGACAGAAGGTAAAGCAGGAAACGAAACGCGAGAGGAGGAGCTCTACACCCGATCAGTCAGCGCGGAATATTGAGCAGCAGGGGGCGCCGGTAATTCAGTGGCAGGAGATACCCAGCGAATGACGGCCATTTTGAACGAACTCGTTTAGGTACGCTTGCGCGATCAGTGCGGTCACACTCTGCTCGCTTAGGAGAAGGGTGATTGCCAGTAGCATGGGCAAACCAGCGAAGACAGCCCACGGAATAAGCCACCTGAGTTCGAGGCGAAATTGAGCGGATTCGCTGCCCGCTGTAACGACGTCGGTCTTGGTCATACAAAACTCCGATTATCAGACAGCTGATTCTAAGTGGCGCGGATGCTGGCATTCGCTATCTGGCTATAGCCTAGCGATTCCTTCGATGTCCCTCGATGCTTGGTGCGTCACCAAGTCTATGAATTTCGACAGTTGTGCCGCTGCTACCAAAGGCTGCGATACAGCTCGATCATGTCGGCCTCGCTGGGGACCCGTGGATTGTTGCCAGGCGAGCCGGACGCGAGGGCTCGGCGCGCCATAGTCGGCATCAGCTCGAAGAACTGCTCGCGATCGATGCCGAATTGCTCGGGTGTCGGGACGTCCAATCCTTGATTGATGGCTTCCAACTCGGTGAGCAGCTTCGCGACCGCCGCGTCGTCGCTGTCGGTCGCGCCGGCGACGCCCATGGCCCGGGCGCAGTCGGCATAACGCGCCTGGGCTGCCGGGATGGAGAAGGCCGTGATGGCGGGCAACAGCATGGCGTTGGAAAGCCCGTGCGGCACATGGAAGAAGGCGCCGATGGGCCGGCTCATACCGTGTACCAGGGCGACCGACGCCGCGGAGAAGGCCATGCCCGCGAGGGTCGAGCCCAGCATCACGGCTTCACGGGCCGCGCGGTCGTCGCCCTGCTGATACACCTGGCGCAGGTTGGGTCCGATCAGGCGCATGGCCGCCAGGGCCTGGGCATCGCTGAACAGGTTGGCCTTCTTGCTGACGTAGGCTTCTATGGCGTGGGTGAGGGCGTCGATGCCGGTATCGGCGGTGACCCGCGGCGGCAAGCTCAACGTCAGCTCGTAATCGACCAGTGCGGCCACCGGCATGAAGGCCGGCCCCACGCAGAGCATTTTCTCGTCGCTGGTCTCATCGGTGATGATGGTGAAGCGGGTGACTTCCGAGCCGGTTCCGGCCGTGGTTGGAATCGCGATGATCGGCAGGCCGGCTTCGGTCACGTTGCGCGGGAATTTGTAGTCGCCCATCTCGCCGCCGTGCTTGGCCAGGATGCCGATGGCCTTGGCGCTGTCGATCGGGCTGCCGCCACCGAGCGCGACGATGCTGTCGCAGCGGCCTTCGCGCGCCGTCGCGACACCGGATTGGATGGAGGCCACGGTGGGCTCCGGCACGGTATCGGCAAAGACGTCGCAGGGCAGTCCGTCTTCGGCCAGGGCACTGCGGATACGCTCGGCATAGCCCAGCTGGACCATCATCCGATCGGTAATGATCAGGGGGCGTTGGCAGCCGAGGCTGGCGAGGATCTGGGGAATCTGCGCGCTGGCGCCAGCGCCGGTCTGCAGGATGCGGGGAAGAATGCTGGTATAGGTCATGATGAACTCACTGTCCGCGGCAGGAACGAGGACCCGCGCAAGGGTGGGCACTCGTTCGGTGAAAAATCGGCTATTCAGCAAGGCTCGGTTCCGCTGAGGGACCGAGCTGTTCTCCCTCCCTCAGCTGGGGAGGTACTCCGCGCTCCAGCTTTCGCTGATCGCGCCTTTTTCCAGCAAGCTATTGATCTGTTCGGCGCTGTAACCCAGGCGTTGCAAGACCTTGCGCGTCGAGGCGCCGAATTTTTCCGCCGGTGGCAGGGCCCGGATCCGGGCGCTACGGGGCCGGATGGCATAGGGGTCCAGCTGGGTGATGCGGTGACCGCTGGGGTGGTCCTCGTACACGCTGAAGGAGTAGCTGCCGTTCGCGGTGCCCGGCAGACCATCCGCCTGGCGGCTGTAGCCTTGCCGCAGGCTATCGATGTTGTCCGGTACGGCCGCGGCGATGTTGGCGGCCTGTAGGCTGGCCTGCAGCGCGGCGCCGGACATCTCACCGATCACCTGTTGCAGGTAGGTCTGGTGATCGGCCGCCGAGGCCAGGCCGGCGAAGCCGGGGAGTGCGCAGAGTCGCTCCAGGTCGCGCTCTTGCGCATCGATATAGATCCAGCCATCGGCGGTCCGGTAGAAGCGCGACAGCTCGCTGTAGCCCGCCACCTCACGCCCGGACGGCTCGTCGAAAGGCCCGCGGCCCGGGTAGTCGTAGCAGAACGGGATTTGCACCAGGTTACCCAGGGCGGCCAGCGAGGTACGGGCTCTATGGGCCTCGCCGTGGCGATGCTTGCGATACAGGGCCGTCGCGACGCCCAGGGCCGCGGCGAAGCCACACATCACGTCGATAGTGCCGACGTGCGCATGCTCTTCCGGCGTGGCCATGCCGCCCCCGAAGCGCAGCATGATGCCGGTGGTGGCCTGAATCAGATCGTCGTAGCCGAGGTAGTCGGTCCGCGGGCCTCGACGCGGCCCGCCGAAGCAGTCCAGCTGGCAGAAGATCACCCCGGGATTGATCGCCTGCAGACTCGCCTCGTCCAGTCCCAGCGGCGCCAACTGGCGATCTGGGGCGTTCATGACGATGACGTCCACGTCGCGGACCAATTGATTGAACACCTCGCGCCCTTCGGCATCCCGCAGATCGACCAGGATGCTTTCCTTGCCGCGTGCCGAGGAGAGGCCGAAGACGACCGTGTTCCAGGGATCGTAATTGGGCACCGCGGGATCGAGCTTGATCAACTCGGCGCCGAAGCGACCCAGGAAGGAGGTGGAATGCGGGCCGGCGATGACATTGGTGAGGTCGAGGATCTTCACCCCGTCCAGCCAGCCGCCAGCCGCCTCCGGCGAGGGAGCCGGGAGCTCGGCCTGCGGGCGTTCGCGGAGCGTGGCCAAGGCCTCGTCGTAGGTGACATCACGGCGGGAGACCGGCTCGAGCATGGACTCCGCGGTGGCTTCCAGCCAGGCCACGGGGCCGGGCTGCTGCATGGCGCCGTACTCGCGGTCCACCACCTCGATGACCAGGCCTGCCGTGTTGGCATGCTCGTCGTGCAGCCACTCCTGGGTGGAGCGATGGGGCGCGCCGGGGAAGCGGCCTTCGCCGAAGATCACTTCCCACTCGGCGGCGGTCTTGGTCAGGAACACCTCTTTCATCCGCGCCGAGATGCGCGCGGCCCAGTCGGCCGGTAGCGGATACACGCCCAGGGAGGCGTTGCCCTCCCACTGCTCGATGGGCAAGTAGGGGTCTTCCACCTTCGGCAGACCGGCAGCCAGCATCTCCTCGTAGAGCCCCATGGCCTGCAGGCAGCGCTTGGCGTGATCACGATGGGAGGGGCAGACCGCATAGAATTTCCGGCCATCCGCACATTCATAGGTGCGGTAGAAGGGATCGAGATACTCCTGCAGATCCTCGTAGCTGAGGTTCATCGGCAGATTCTCGGCCTTGCGTCTTTCGCTTTCCTTCTCGCGCAGGGTCTTGTAGCGCAGGGGATAGCCATCGATCTTGATGGAGTTATAGGAGAGGCCTTCCATCACCGCCGAGGCCAGCGGTACCTCGATCTCGTCGCCCAGGCCGCTCTTTTCCCGCGCCTGCAGCGCCAGCACCACCGCTGAAACCGCCAGCATGGTGCCGTAGGCGGAGGCCAGCGGCAGGGGCGAAAAGCTGGGGTTGATGCCCATCAGCACGCGGTTCTGCCCCATGTCCGTGAACACCCCGGACGCGGAGGCGATGACCGCTTCCGTCGCCCGCCATTCACGGCGCAGCTCATCGTTGCTGGCGAAGCCCGGAATCGAAAGGGTGATCAGCTGTGGGTGGTCGCGCCGCAACTCGGCGAAATCCAGACCCAGGCCACTCATGACGCCGGGACGGAAGTTCTCGACTACGATGTCCGCGTGAGCGATCAGTTGCCGGGCTTGCTCCAGGCCTTCCACGCTTTTGAGATCGAGGCGCAGACAGAGCTTGTTGCGGTTGAGCGTGGCATTGGCCGGGCTGGTCCACAGCTGACCCGTGGGCGGATCGATATGGATGACCGTGGCCCCGAGATCGCCCAGGATCATCGCCACGGCGGGGCCGGCGATGTATTGGCCGAAGTCGACGACCTTGACGCCTTGAAGGGGGAGTTGCTTAGCCTGTCCCATGAGGGAACCCTACTGATAACCGAGAGCGTTCACCCGAGGCGCTCGGTTATTGTTGTTGTCGAGAAACACCTTCAATCGGTCATTTGCCCGAGCTGTCTTGGGCTGACGATTTGAGCAGTACTGTCAGAAAAATCGGCACACGGCGAAAGCAATAAAAAATGGCCCTAGGGGGCCATTTTTTTTATGGATCGGCTGGCTGGCTTATCGCTAATCGGGGGCTTCGCCACTGCCGAGCAATTCATCCCTGAACGTCAGGGCTTCCTTAGCAATCCAGGTCGCGAAGGCTGCCGCAGCGGGATTCATCAGGCTGTGGGCGGAATACACCAGATAGAACGCCTCTTGCGTCACGATGTCGTTGGCCAGTGGGGCGATCAGCCGACCGGACTCCAGCTGATGCTGGACCAATGACGAGCGCGCCAGGGCGACGCCCTGCCCGAGTTCGGCCATTTCCAGCGCTGAAATCAGGGTGTCGAACTGCAGACCCTGGGATGAGTCGAGGTGTTCGGCGCCCTTGCATTTGAGCCAGTATCCCCAGCCTTCCTCGTAGCCCATCACGTGCAGCAGATCGTGGTGCTTCAGCTCTTCGGGTTTCGTCAGCGGCTTCGCGGCCGTGGGCAAGGTGGGCGCGCAGACCGGCTGGAGCGTGTCCCAGGTCAGCCGTTCGGACTTGCGACCGGACCAACGTCCCTGACCATAGCGAATCTCCAGGTCGGCATCGGAATCGGCGTCCTCGACCCAGATGCTGCTGTCCACGCGCAGTTGGATAGTCGGGTGCAGCGCCTTGAAGCGCGGCAGTCGGATCGCCAGCCAGTGGGTGAAAAACACCAGGCTGCTGCGAACGATCAGCACGCTTCGGTGGCCCTGGCCGAAAATTTCATCGGTCGCCGCCGCCAACCGCTCCACCGACTCCCGCACCACCGGGAAGTACGCCATTCCCAACTCGGTGAGTTCCAACCCACGGGGTAGTCGTTTGAACAGCACGGCTCCCAGTTGCGACTCCAGCGCCTTGAGCTGCTGGCTGATGGCGGCCTGGGTCAGGTTCAGCTCCTGGGCGGCGTGGGTGAAGTTCAGGTGGCGCGCCGATACCTCGAAGGCACGCAGCCAATTCAACGGGGGAAGGCGTTTTTTCATGGCTCACTCGGTGAGGTGACGGTTGGTGCTCGATCGGCGAGCCAGGCGCGGCGCTTCCGCCCCAGTCGCTCTTGGGTATCGCGCCACTGTTGCACATCGTCTGACGGAAATCTTTGACTTTCGAGACGGTCGGTCTAAATACTAGGGCCATGACCGCACTCAGCCCCCCTCCTCGCCGTGGCCGCCCTCCCAAGGTAGCGCGGACTCATCCCGATACCCGCGAAGCCTTGCTTCGCGTCGGCATGGCGATCTTCACCGAACAGGGCTTTTCGGCGACGGGCATCGACGCCGTGCTCAAGCAGGTCCAGGTCCCTAAAGGCTCGTTCTATCACTACTTCGCGAGCAAGGAAGTCTTTGGCCAGGAGGTCCTGCAGGGCTACGCCACCTATTTCGCCAAGAAGCTCGATCTGTGGTTTCTGGCGAGTGATGTCCCTCCGCTCGAGCGGCTGTGGAATTTCGTCCAGGACGCCAAGGCGGGCATGACCAGGCATGGCTTCCGCCGCGGTTGCCTGGTGGGCAATCTCGGTCAGGAGATCCTGGTGCTTCCGGAGAGTTTTCGCGCCCAGTTGGAGGCCGTCCTGCTGGATTGGCAGGCGCGCCTGGCGCTGTGCCTGAGGGCGGCGGTCAAGGACGGGACGCTACCTGCGGACACCGACTGTGACGCCCTGGCGGCCTTTTTCTGGATCGGCTGGGAGGGCGCGGTGCTGCGCGCGCGACTGGCGCAGAATGCCACGCCGCTGGACATCTTCATCACGGGCTACCTGGCTGGAATCACGCGCTGATTTCTTTTGGTTTATTTGTAGACGATCGGTCTAAATAGGAGGATTCATGTTCCAAGCCCTGCTTATCGAGAAGCACGACGAGGCGCCTCGCGTCGGTATCGCCAAACTGGCCGACACCCAGCTGCCGGAAGGTGACGTGACAGTCCGGGTCCTCTACAGCACCCTCAACTACAAGGATGCCCTGGCCATCACAGGACGTGGCCCGGTCGTTCGTCAGTTCCCCATGGTTCCCGGGATCGATTTCGCCGGCGTGGTCGAGGCCAGCTCGAATCCCCAGTACCAACCCGGAGACCGGGTCTTGCTCAATGGCTGGGGCGTGGGCGAGAACCACTGGGGTGGCCTGGCGGAGAAGGCGAGGGTGAAGGGCGGATGGTTGATTCCCCTGCCGCCTGCGCTGTCGGAGTTCCAGGCAATGGCCGTGGGCACTGCCGGCTATACCGCGATGCTCTGCCTGATGGCCTTGGAGCGCCACGGACTCACCCCGCAAAGCGGCCAGGTGCTGGTAACCGGAGCCACGGGCGGGGTAGGTAGCTTTGCCATTTCCCTGCTGGCCCGCCGCGGTTACTCGGTGATTGCCGTCACGGGCAAGCAACAGGAAGGGGAATACCTCAAGCGTCTGGGCGCCGAGTCCGTGATGGATCGGGCAGAGCTCAGCGCGCCGGGTCGACCGCTTGGCAAGGAGCGCTGGGCCGCGGCCATCGATTCCGTCGGTAGCCATACCCTGGCCAACGTCTGCGCGGGAACTGCCGCCGAAGGTGCGGTCGCCGCCTGTGGCCTGGCGCAGGGAATGGACCTGCCCATGACGGTCGCGCCCTTCATCTTGCGCGGGGTGAGCCTGCTCGGCGTCAACAGCGTGACCCAGCCCTACGAGCGACGGGTGGAAGCCTGGCGGCGATTGAGCGAAGAACTCGACAGCGACCTGCTGCTTGCGATCAGCCGAGAGATCTCCCTGCAGGACGCCGTGTCCATCTCCGACGATTTGTTGAACGGGAAGGTCCGCGGAAGAGTGGTAGTGAACATGAGCCGCTGAGTTTCCGCTTGGGTGTCGACGGTCAGCCGCCACGGACGCCGCTACGGTGTGGAGTGGACGGCTGCCAAGTCTCGTAATGTTTTCGACGTGAAAGTCCGAACGGGCATCTTTTTTTTGCAGGAAACCCATCTTCTTTAGCACTCCCTTATTCGAGCGACGCCGCTTCGCTACAACGCCCCAAGTATGGGACAACTTTGTCTTGGGTGTTTTTCAGTCATAAATAAATTTAACCCTGAGGGGTTGTTTTTATTGGTCCAAAAATAAATTTCGGGGTGTTATTTTGAGCGGTTTTGTTTTTTAGAAAGGTGAGCAGGGTACGGCGTAAAGCAGCCAAGAGATGTCGGAAATGGCACCTTTGTACCCTGTGTTTCTAGATATTTTCCTGTACTTCGTATGCTCAGATCTGAGTATGCACTCTGTATGCGGATGTCGAAATTGACAAGGTGGGATGTAAATGGCTCAGGTCTGGCGCGATAGCAGGTATGTGTTGTTGGGGAGCGCCATAATACTCACGCTGTCACTTGGGATTCGGCACGGTTTTGGATTATTTCTTGCGCCCATGAGTGCTCAATTCGGCTGGGGGCGGGAGATTTTTTCATTCGCGATCGCGATGCAGAATTTGATCTGGGGGATTGCACAACCTTTTGCTGGCGCGCTGGCCGATCGCTATGGCGCGGGTAAGGTCGTCGCCATAGGGGGCCTGCTCTATGTCATCGGTCTTGTCGGGATGAGTTTATCCGATTCGCCGTCGACCCTAATGGTCAGTGCGGGGGTATTCATCGGGATCGGTCTTTCGGGCACCTCTTTCTCGGTGATCCTGGGCGTAGTGGCGCGGGCGCTGCCCCCGGAAAAACGCAGTGCAGGAATGGGGCTGGCGAGCGCAGCAGGCTCCTTCGGCCAGTTTGTGATGCTGCCAGGCTCGCTGGGATTGATACAGGGTTTGGGCTGGGACAACGCTCTATTGATTCTGGCGCTTTTTGCAGCGCTTATCATTCCTTTGGTCGCCATGCTGAAAGACAAGCCGACCGAGCGGCAGCTGGGCGAGCAGACGATGACGCAAGCGCTACGCGCCGCGAGTTCTCACTCTGGATTTTGGCTGCTTACCTTCGGCTTCTTCGTCTGTGGCTTCCAGGTCGTCTTCATCGGTGTGCATTTGCCCGCCTATCTGATGGATAAGGGACTCACCACCCAAACGGGAACCACTGTTCTCGCACTCATCGGACTGTTCAATATCTTTGGGACCTACACGGCGGGTCGGCTCGGTGGGCGCCTTTCCAAGCCCAAACTGCTGACGGCGCTCTATCTGCTGAGAGCGGTGGTGATCGTCGCCTTCGTCTCTTTCCCGGTGAGCAATGTGACGGCCTATCTGTTCGGTATGGCCATGGGCTTCCTTTGGCTGTCCACCGTACCTTTAACTAACGGCGTCATCGCCTCGGTATTTGGCGTGCGCAATCTGTCCATGCTGGGCGGGCTCGTCTATTTTTTCCATCAGATCGGCGCATTCCTAGGTGGTTGGGCCGGTGGCATGGCTTACGACATGACCGGGAGCTACGATCTGGTCTGGAAGGCGGCCGTGGTCCTCAGCCTGATCGCCGCTGCGGTCAATTGTGGCGTAAGAGAAAAAGCCGTTACGCCCTCGATCCCCAGGGTATCCGTGAACTAGGGAGGCGAAAGCTGAATACTGCAGTTGTTCGCAAAACTCGATCGCTCTTGCCCTGGCTAGAGTACACCGTTGTAGCCATCGGACGTGATCACTGCCGACGGGGCGATGACCGAACAGCCATCCACCGCTCTTAACTTCCAGCGTCCATCCCGAGGGTGCAGCCCTGGGGTGGGGCTGCGCTTTTGTAGGCGTATGCCGGCGGCCTGGGCCTTATGCCAGGCCGCGGGGATAGGACAGAGGCTTCGTCCAGGTCCTCGGCAGGGTGAAGGAATTCGGCTGCTGGTGGAGCGTGCCGGTAACGAGACTGTCCGTGGGTACGTCCGATGGGACATTGGGGAGTTCACCAGATGGATCGCAGCGGGAGGTTTGATGTCGCTGAAAGGGTTTGCAATTACCACTATATAAAATCCCAACCCTGCCTATGGCTTCGCTTATCTACCCCTCTCCACCCGGCGCTACGCGCGTGGCAGAAGGGAAAAGCGAGGAAAAGAAAGAAAAAACAGGAGGGAAAGGGGCGAGCACTACTCCAATCGCTCACGGGAAAATGACTGCGCAAGTCGTGGACTGGGTCTGTTATCTGATCAACGTGGCCCTAACACCGGGCTACAGAAGTGAGATAGGCGTGCTGTCCAGGCGCCGGTACTGCATGCCCGAACCGGGTGACCTTAGCCGGACAGGGCGGCAACCTCACGAAAACGCCGCGGCGATAAACCATAGGCAGCCTTGAAGGCGGTGCTGAAGTGGGAGCTGCTGGTAAAGCCCCAGTCGTAGGCTATCTCGGTGATGGAACGCTCAGCACTGCTTGAGTCGCGTAGTGCCTGAGCGCAACGTGCTAGGCGGCGCTGCCAGATGTACTCGGTGAGGCGGATGCCATCGAGGCTTTCAAAGATCCGGTGCAGGGTTCTGACAGAGCATTGCACGGCCTCTGCGATTTGCTTTGGGGTCAGATTTCGCTCCGCGAGATGATCTTCGATAAATGCGGAGATACGCAGTCGTCGATAGTAGTGGGTATCGCGGGCTATCCGGGTTGCCTGCTGTTGCTGCTCCATCGCGTTAATTAGGAGTGCCTCGATGCTCTTGCCGAGCGAGAAGCTACTGGTTTCATTCAGCTGTGAATAATGAGTGTATGCACCGGTTATCAGGTTTCGCACCATGCTTGCCAGTCCGGTGCGGGTATCCAGGCGTGGCTCCCGTGTATCCATCAGCGTGCGATCAAGGCCGTGGCACAGCAGCATCAAATAGTCGCAACCCCGCGGGCTGGTGACGTTGAAAGGACGGCTACAATCCAGCAACAGCATCTCGCCGGCAGCCAGGGTATTGCGAGATCCGGCCTGTTCGAAATGGCTCACTTCGGTCATTTGCAGCACGAGTAACCAGGGCAGGCCGGAAGGCGCGGAAGTGCCTTCGAGTTCTCGCGAAAAGCGATGGGCACTGCAGCTCATGCGACAGAAGTGCAGGTTGCCTAGCGATCCGTATTCCAGGCGGCCATTGAGGGGCCGATCATCGATGGGGACGAACCGAGTTTTCTCTATGGAGCGCACATGGTCTGGCGTTCGTCCCAGGTGCAGACTCATGGCTTCGCGCCAACCGGCCAGTTTGTCGGGGTGAACGAGCTGATCGGTACGGATGGTAGCTAACGCACTCATCTCAATCTCCGAGTAGGTCATCGACCGGTGGGGTTCCGGTCGATTCTCATGCAGATCTGCCGTTTTCAGAAGGGGTAAGGTGCGCGATCTCCACGCCACGTCACCCAGTGGGCGCGAGTGAATTCGTCCAGGGCGTAGTGGCCGTTGAAGCGGCCTAGGCCGGAGTTCTTTTCGCCGCCGAAGGGCGCGTTGGGCTGATCGTCCACGGTGATGTCGTTGATGTGCGTCATGCCCGCCACGATCCGCCGGGAGAAGGCCAGGCCTCGGGCCATGTCGTGGGTGAAGACGGCACTGGAAAGGCCATACTCTCCGGCGTTGGCCAGCGACAGAGCGTGCTCTTCGTTGTCAGCCACAATGAGCGGCAACAGCGGACCGAAAGTTTCTTCCTGGGCCAGCTCCTGGGTATTGGGCACTTCACCGAAAACGTGCGGTGGCAGGACCAGCCCCCTGGGGGCGCCGCCGGCCAATTGCGCCAGCCCGGCCGCGCGGGCGTCTGCGATTTTGCTCAGCAGTCCGTCGAGCTGCGCCTGGTTGATTACCGGACCTATCACGGTATCGGCTTGATTGGGGTCGCCCACCTGCAGCGCCTGTACCCGTTCGGCTACCAATGCGGCGAAGTCTCGATAGACCTTGCGATCGACCACGATACGATTGACGCTCATGCATATCTGCCCTTGGTGCAGAAAGCGACCGACCACTGCCGCGTGGGCAGCCGCTTCGACATCCGCGTCGTCAAGCACCACCAGGGGGCTGTTGCCGCCCAGCTCGAGCGCCACGCGCTTGAGGTGCTTTCCGCCCGAGGCGAGCCGACCGACGCTGCGTCCGACTTCGGTCGAGCCGGTGAATGAGATGAAGCTTGGTACCGGATGGGCGACGAAGGCGTCTCCGATCTCCGATCCCGCACCGACGATGACGTTTATCACCCCGGTTGGAATGTCCGCTTCTTCGAGAAGATGCGCGATCAGGAGACCGCCGGTCACTGCGGTGTCACTGGCCGGCTTGAGTACCACAGTGTTGCCCAAGGCGATAGCCGGAATGACCGAGCGCAGACTGAGATACAGCGGGAAGTTCCAGGGACTTATGACACCGACTACACCCAATGGCTCGCGGAAGACAAAGCTTTGCTGCCCAGGCTTGTAGCTGGTGAGGATGCGGCCTTCCACCTCGAACGGCATGTCCGCGTACGCCTGGATCAGGCGTAGCGACGACTGGTATTCGAGGGTGGCCTTGATACGCGTACTTCCGGATTCGCGGATTAGCCAGCCAATGATCTCTTCTGCCCGTTGCGCGAAGATCTGCGCAAGGCGATTCAAGCCTTCGGCCTTTTGCTGTGGCGAGGTGGTGGCCCAGCTCGGCTGGGCACGCTGGGCGCTTTGATAAGCCTGGTCCAGATCCTCGCGCGAACCTAGGGACATGCTCAGAAGCTGGTGGCCGGTAAAAGGATCGCGGTCATCGAGGGTGCGTGAGGAGCGGCCGTCGACCCAGGCGCCAGCGATGTACTGACGGCCGGCGATGGCATAGGGAGTGGGAGCGGTCATGAGATTTCTCCAAAAAAGTAGGTTAGCTACGCATCCAGGCGCGGCCCCAGGAGTTGAGGGTGTGCTCACACTGCGGCCAATGACCTGGCTCCTGCCCGGCGGGAATAGTCTGCAGCTCGGCGGAGAATTCGAGCCGATTGCGGTCGGCATCGACGACCATAAAGAACAAGTTGTTGCCGGGACCGTGGCGACCAGGGCCGAAGAAGAGGGTGATGTGCTCCTTGGCAAAACGGTCACCCCAGTCACGGATGTCGTTCCACTCTTGGGTTTCGTAGCAGTGGTGATCCCACTCGTCCTGTGAGCCACGGAAGAAGGCCAGCGAGTGGTGTTCATCGTCCGACCGCAGGAAGCAAACCATCAGCTGGCCACTTTCGGGATCCACCACATTGTCAGACACGCTGAAGCCTACGGTATTGACGTAGAAGTCGATGACCGCCTCCAGCTGTGTGGTCTGAAACACCACATGCTGGAGACGACCGGGCATGCCCTCGCGCGAGATTTCGATGAGTTCGCTCGGTACGCCGAAAAGGGTTTCGCGGCCTTGCGGATCACGAATGCTGAAGGCGCCGTCGGCAAGCAGCGGCGACTGAGTGTCCAGGGTGGCGCAGCCCTGGTGCTCCAAGCGCTCACGCAGGCGGTTGAGTTGCTCGGTGTTGCCGAGGCTGAATGCTGCCGCGAGCAGGCCGGATCTATCTGCCGGACTTAGGCGAACGGCGCGTTGCGGGCCCAGGAGCACGGCACTGCCGTCTGGATAGCGGGTGCAGCTAAGGTCCATCAGGCGTTCATAGAAGTCGATCTGCCGCTGGGGCTCCTTGCTGCCAATGTGCAGGTAGAGTAGGCGTGCGGGTGTAGTGGTTTGCAGGGTAGTCATGAGGATGGTCTCCTGGGGGTTATCCGATGACGTCGGGAGCCAAGGCCAACGGCGCGGCCGAGGTGACGGGCGCGGGGGCGAAAAGCCGTTGCAGCGAGTCGGCGACGTGAATTTCGTCGTGGCAGTCGAAGATCGCGGCGATGTAACGGTCCGGGCGCAACAACCACAGTGCCCGGGATTCGAAAAAGGTCGCCGGCAGGGTCTGCTGGCGGTCCCACAGCACCGGAATCGCGGTCGCTTCCTCAACACCGCCTGGTGCTGGGCCGGCTTCGAGGATCACCATCCGTGCGCCCAGTGATCGCCATAGGGGGTGCCGCAACTGCGTCAGGTCATTGCTGGCCGATCGGCCACCCTGGATCAGCGTAAAACCCTCGCCCAGCAGGTCGTCGAGGGGACGATCCCCGCCCTGGGCATCCTGAAGGGTCGGTTGCGGAAACATCTCGCCGGTACGGTACGGCCCGGTGATCTGGCTGTCGGTCACCAGCCCTTTCAGGAAACGCGGCTTGGGCTTGAAACGCATTTGCAGAAAGTAATCGCGCAGTGGAGGCAGGTGAGCGATGGCACGGAACAGCCCACTGATCAGGCTAGCTCGCAGGACGCTGGTAGGTGCCATGACCACCCCCAAGTTAAGCGCCAGCTTGATCAGTGCCCAGGCATGATCGCGTCGTTCCTGCTCGTAGGTGTCGAGCACCATTGGATGCAGGTTCCCGCGCAGCACCTGGATCAGTTTCCAGCCCAGGTTGTGCGCATCGCGGATGCCGCTGTTCATACCCTGGCCGGCGTAGGGTGGAGTCAGATGCGCGGCGTCACCCGCCAGGAAGACGCGACCGACGCTCCAGCGCTCGGCGACTCTTGCATGGAAGGTGTAGACCGTCTTGCGCACCACCGAGGTTGGCTTGTCACCCCGAAAGGGGCGCAGCAGGTCGCGCAACCTGTCCTCATCCAGCATCTCCGCATCGCGCTCCTCGGGACGTAGCATCAGCTCGAAACGGCGGGTCCGGTGGGGGCCTGGTACCTCGACGATGGGACGCCGTGCATCGCAATAGACGCGCGTCTGCCAGAAGGGATCGTCGTCCTGGTCGGTATCGATCACCAACCAGCGTGACTGGAAGCTCGAGCCGACCATGGCTACGCCGAGCTGTTTGCGGACTGGGCTACGGCCACCGTCGCAGGCCACCAGATACCGGGCACTGACGGTAAGAACCTCGCCCGTGGCGTCTTTGATTTGCGCCACTACGGAGTCGTCGTTCTGCTCAAAGCTCAACAGCTCGTGCTCGAATCGCACGTCGACGGTGGCGAAGCGGTCTAGGCCGCGGAGCAGTGTGGCCTCGAACAGCGGCTGGCGAAAGGCGTTGCGCTTGGGAAAGCCATAGAGCGTGGAGGTGGGTTCCACCTTGCCGAAGCAATGCCCGCCTGGACGGTCGAAGTAATGAACACCATAGCCGGGCACGACGTCCTGCAGGACGTCGCTGGCCAGATCGATGGCCTGCATGGTGCGCAAGGATTCGTCGTCGATGGAGACGGCGCGCGGCTCGGTCACGGTACTGGGCTTGCGATCAATCAGCAGGGTGGCGATGCCAGCCTGACCGAGTAGATTCGCTAGGGTGAGACCGGTCGGCCCGGCGCCCACGATGAGAACGCCAGATGGCAGCTTGAGGGTTGTCATTGTTATGCCCTGCGTTTGATGAGGGAGAGCTTTCAGTCCATTTGGAAAGGTTGCTGCGCCAAGGCGGCTGCCAGTTGCGTGAGGTTGTCCGCCAGCGCCACGAGCTGCTGACCCTGGAGCTGATCCTGCTCCGGCTCGCGCGCGGTGAGCGGTCGGACGCAAGAGATGCTCCCCACGACACGGTTCTCGCCATCGAAGATAGGCGCCGCTAAGCCGAACACGCCAGGGTCGACCTCCGCTGCGGTGATCACGTAGCCCTGACGGCGGATACCCTGGAGTGATCGTCGGAACTCGTCCCAGGTCTGGCCGAGGTTGCTCTGGCGTACCGCCTCGGGATTTTCGAGGAACAGTTGACTGTGCTGGCGGGTGCCCAGATGGGCAAGAATGGTCTTGGAGGTGGCGCCCATGAACAGCGGGCGTGGAGTACCCCTGGCATAGCTGACCGTATCGGTGAGACCGCCACTCTGGTGAACGCACACCACCTGATCCTTGAACAGCCGGCAGACCAGCCACACCTGTTGAGCGCTCCAGCGAGGCCAGGTGGCCTCGAGCTGGTGCGCGGCCCTTACCAGGGGGTCACTTACACGCAGCTGGTGGTCCCAGGTGATGATGCGTGCTCCCAGGGCGTAGCGACCGGCTTCCACCTGGAACAGCAGATCCGCCTCGGCCAGCTCACGTACATACCGGTAGACCGTGGAGCGGGTGTATCCCAGCGCCGCGCTCATGTCGTCCACCGCCCAGACTGGGTGCGTCTCGGTGAAGATGTCTAGTACCCGTAGCATGCGCTCGAGACTGGACGCCCTGGGAGCTTCCTGAGTGATGCGTGGGCTAGTCTGGGTGTCTTTGGAAAGGCCGTTCATGTCTCGTCACTCGTCAGCGATGGGGTTGCGCAACACACCGATGGACTCGATGTCCACCTCTACGATATCGCCCGGCTTCATCCACACCGGCGGCTCGCGAAAGGCGCCGACACCGCCGGTGGTGCCTGAGACGATGACGTCGCCGGGTAAAAGCTCGGTGAAGGTCGAGCAATAGGCGATCAACTGACGGACGCTGAAGATCATGTCCGAGGTGCAGGTGTGCTGCATTACTTCGCCGTTGAGGCGGGTGGTCAGGGTGAGATCCTGCGGATTGGAGATCTCGTCAGCGGTCACCAGCCAGGGCCCGAAGGCGCCGGTCTGCGGGAAGTTCTTGCCTGGTATGAATTGGATGGTGTGCTTTTGCCAGTCGCGGACGCTGCCATCGTTGTAGCAGGCGTAACCGGCCACATGCTCCAGAGCGTCGGCCTCGGTGACATGACGTGCGCGCTTGCCGATCACAACCGCAAGTTCACCTTCGAAGTCCAGCTTGTGCGACGCCTTGGGACGAAGGATGGGAGCGCCATGAGCGGTCTGGCTGTCGGCGAAGCGGGTGAAGATCATCGGGTAGGTCGGCATTTCCCGTCCGGTCTCGCGGACGTGGGTGGCGTAGTTGATGCCTATGCACAGGATCTTGCCCGGCTTGGCGATCACCGGCAGCAAACGAACCTCTGTCATAGCCAGGCGTGGCAGCTCTGCAAGGATTGCGGCATCCAGTTTCGACAGTGAATGTCGGGCGAGCGCCTGGGCGAGATCGTCGCCGACCTGGGCTTTCAGCGGGTGTAGGTCGAGCAAATGATCACCTGAGACGATGCCGTATGAGTCGCGGCCCTGGTGAGTGAAGCTGGCGATTTTCATGGTGAACTCCTTTTGCGCGAGGTAAGGGGGCTCAGACGCCGGCGCTGTCGGCGGAAGTTTTAGGCGCGAGCAGCAGCGCCAGCACGGCGCCCAGCGCCAAAGCACCGGGCACGAGGGCGGCGAGAAAGATCTGCGGCAACGACCACCCATGACTGAGCATTAGGCCACCCGCGATGGGGCCGAGGATCGAACCGATACGACCGACGCCCAGGGCCCAGCCAACGCCCGTGGAGCGGATGGCCGGCGGGTAGATTTCTACCGCCACTGCATTGAGGCCGGCCTGGGCGCCCTGCACGAGGATGCCGAGGACAAGCATCATGGGCAGGAAACGGTCGAGCTCGACCGGTAGCACGCTCATCAGCACGACTAGAATGAGGTAGGCGGCGAACTCCACTAGCAACACCGGGTAGGCGCCATAACGGTTCATGACGTGACCCTGCAGCAGGGAGCCGAGTACACCTCCAAGACTGAACAGGACAATGGCCAGGACACCAGCCGACAGCGGTGCGGCGACGGTCGCCAGGACTGTCGGTATCCAACTCATGATGGAGTAGAGGATCAGCAGGTTCATGGCGTAGGGCAGCCAGAGCAGGAGCGTGCGGCGCCACAGGCCCTGCCGGAACAGCTGACCGACGGGCATCCGGCGGAGGTGCGCCGGAAGCGCCTGGGGCCGATCCGTTCCGGTGGGATCAACCGCGGGAAACAGGGCGCCCAGCACACGATCTCGTTCTGTCCGGCGCTGCGGTGAGCGTGCCAGAAATTCCATCGACTCCGGCAAGCGAATGGCGATCAGTCCCACGGTCACCAGTGGCAGCACGCCACCCACCACGAACATTACCTGCCAACTCCAGAGGCCGAGCAGCCACTGCGTCGCGAGGCCCGCCGCTACGGCGCCGAGCGGCATACCGCAAAAGACCAGGGTCACCGCTATTCGCGCGGAGCGTCGCGGCATGTATTCGGAGGCCAGGGCGACCAGGTTCGGAATGGCGCCACCTAGGCCGAGACCGGTCATGAAGCGGATCCAGACGAGATCGTCGTAGCGCTCGACTAGGGCCGTCAGCAGCGCGAAGGCGCCAAAGATGAGGACTGATAAGAGAAGCACCCTTTTACGGCCGATGAGGTCGGCGAGGGGGGCCAGCGCCAGGGCGCCAACCATCAGGCCAAAGAGTGCGGCGGCGAATACCGGTCCGAAGCTGGACGGCGCTATGGATAGGCTATCGGCCATCGGCTTGACCAGAAAGCCCATCAGCTGGGTATCGAAACCGTCGAGCACGGCGACCAGCAAGCAGAGCCCTAGCACTTCATATTGCCGGGCGCCGATCTCGCGGTTGTCGATCACGCTGGCCAATGGGCTGCGCGCAGGAATGTCGTGCATGACGTGAGCCTCTCATTCTTCTTGTTTTGGGGTGATGTCGACCCAGACATCGCCTCCGTTGGCTTCAACTTAAATCTCGAAATTAATCCTGTAAAGCAGGATTTGATAAAAAATCCTGCATTGTGAGAATTTTGTTTTTATGACGAGCGCTGCTGGTAGGACGCCAGGGTGGGCACCCACTAGCGGAGCAAGCGAGATGCCGAATTAAGGCCGCTGGACGGTCACGTTGCAGGGCCTCGATTCGAAGAGGGGATGGATCAGGCGTCGAATGCCCAGCAGCCGTGTAGCGACATTCGCATACGCAGAGGAATCTGGACGCGCGCCACAGGGCCTGCGGCCATGTCCTGTGTATCGAGAACCACCAATTCACTCCGGTAGGTATCCAGGTGATTCAGCAGGGCTACGAGGTAGCCATCTCCTTCCGGCGCCTGCGCCGTTCGGGGAACGAAGATAGGCTCCTGAAAGCACCCGCTATCTCCAGGAAACCAGCTCTCGCTCGCTTTGGTACGCAAGTTGAAATGGGTGAGTAGATTGAAGAACTGAAAGGGTGGTGGGCCGATATCATCGCGGTAGGGCCGATTCGGATCGAACGCCAGCATGAAGCCATGTTCGTATGGTTGACCCAGATAGCGCTCGTCGACTCGAGGAAATTCGCATGGGTAGTCGTTCAGTGGTTGGGGCTCAACGAAATCGCTGTGAGTCTGCAGATCAAACGTCCATCGGTGCAGACTTGATGCGAGCGTTTCCGGCGGAGGGACATAGCCATCACTCTGCGGAAAGAAGTAAAAAACATTTCCACCGGTCACTGGTGTGTCGAGATGGAGCTTACCGTCCTGCTCGAAGGCATTGAGAGTATGGCCTTGGAAACCGTTGGCCGGTCCTCGGAACCAGCGAACCTCAGTCGCCGAACCCCTGCGCGGTACCACGGCAAATAGCTGGGGCAAATCGGGTTGCCACTGAAAATGCTGTCCTCCCTCGCGCAACCTTTGGACATCAACCGTCAGAGGAATGAAGGGCAACACCAGATAGTTGGTCGTGATTGCGCAGTCGTGCACCATGGCTGCATATGGCGCTTTGAACCATATCTCGTGTAAGACCCGTCCCTCAGGACTGATCTCGAAACAGGCTATGTCTGGCGTGCCTTCACCTCTGGCTTCATAGCTGAATGCAATTAGGTTGCCCGTACCGGGATCAATCTTCGGGTGCGCGGTAAAGGTGTCAGCGGTGATTTGTCCCTGCCAGTCGTAAACGCCCAGCGTTTCCAGCGTTTGAGGGTCCAGGGCGTAGGGCAGGGCGTCTTCCTTGAGTGCGAGCAGTACACCGTTGTGCTTGAGCACCGTGGTATTGGCCGTAGTGTTGTTGGTCGCCGCTCGCGGATCGTTGGTGTGAACATTACGGTAGATGCCATTTAGCGAACGACCTTCGCGACGTTGGGCCATTAAGCGATCCGTCTTCACATAACGTCGACGAAGGGACACGCCGTTGTTTTGGAAGGAGAAGGCGCTCACCAGGCCATCGCCATTAAAGTAGATGTCTTGGCCCAACATCGGCGGATACTGCGGATCAGGCGCAACCTGGTAAAAGGTGCCGCGCAGCGCGCTAGGAAGTTTACCCTCCACCTCCAGGTCGAAGACGTCGGCCTCTACGCGGCTTGGTTGGTAAAGTGCACCAGAGAATTCGGGCGTGGCGGGAAATCGGTTAGTCATGGCAAGTCCTTGAACAGGTTGGTGAGGGAATGCCAGTGCCGCTTAGACGCGCGCGGGTTGCGACGGATGCGATCTGGCGGTTGCAGATGGGTATCGACGAATGCGTGCGACCACTACGCAAGCGATGATCAAGGCCGTTAAATAGATGCCGGCCGCCAGCCAACCTACGGCCCGGAAGTTGCCTTCACCTACGACCAAAGCCGCCCCGAAAGGCCCCATGCCCTGGCCGACGAAGATCGCCGCATTGCCCAAGCCCGCCAGGCGGCCGGAGGGGTCTAGCTCAGCAGTCATCGAGAGTAGATAGGGCAGGCTGAAGAACCAAACTAAATGGATCAGGGCAGCCGTCACGGCGAAAGCTAGTGGAGTGGCACCCTCGACCATCACCAAAGTGGCTAACAGAGCGGCGCCGAAGCCGATTAGCTGGGGCAACAGTAAGCCGAGTCGGCGTTTGATAATGGCTGCGAGGCCAGCACCCAGAGCCCCTGCGAGGATACTGGCACCGAGAATTGCGCCGATCTGTTCGGGCGCAAGGCCGATACTTTTACCGATGCGTTCCTGGTAGACCCATAGCGCGGAGTGGCCAAAGAAAAGAAGTGCGAATAGTGACACCAGCAGCACGGCTGTCAGGCTCAATGGAGGTACGGATGCCTGGGATTGATCCGGTCCATCGGTGTAGTGGGGTGGGATACGACCGGTACCCAACAGGGCCCCGGCGCTCGCGAGTGCCAGGATTAGAAAGGTGCCGGAAACACCGGCTTGTTGCAGTACCAAGGGCGTCGTGGAGACCAGCAACATTCCCCAGGCGAGGTTACCCATGTTGATCAGGGCAAATCCCGCATCCTTGGACGTTCGCAAAGCTGCCGTGGCGTATACCACCGCCATCACCCCGCCGCCACTCAGGCCGCAGATGAACCGGCAGCCGATCAAACTGACCCAGCCGCCCGCTTCAATACTTGCCAAATTACCTAGCACCAGGCTGACCAGTGCTATCCGTGCGAAGGAACGCCGGTTGATCTTTGGCATTAGCATTGCGCTGAAACCGCAGGCTATTGCCATTGCCAACAGTTCTCCGGCGAAGATGGCCCCTAATGCATTCAAGGGGATGCCCAATTGATCGACGAGTCCACCGCCCAGCAGCGGCTGAATCTGTAGCGTACCGAGGGAGACAACTGTCATGGCGCAGAGGGCCGCTAAGGTCGTCTTGCTATTTACCGCAACGAAAGCTTGCATGCTCGTCCCTCGCTCAGAAGGCATGTGCAAAACGCACTTGCACGGAAAAGTCGTTCTGGTTGCGATTTTCGGCGCTTACCTCACGGTAGGTATTGAACCAGAACCCTTCTGCCGTGCTGATTCTCCAGAACAATCCAGGCCCGATGCCCAGCACCTTCTCGCGCGAATCGGCTAGGCGCTGACCATTCACCTGGTCCTCATCGAGTTGCTTGAAGTAGTAGCCGCTGATCCCTACCGACAGGTTGGGGATCACCTCATAGGAAGCCGAGAAGTTCGCCCAGGCCGCTTGGCCCGCTTGGGTATCACGTACCGGTCCGCCTTCGAACACCTGAATTGAGCTACTGGCTGGATCGCGATTCTTGAAGTTGTACAGATAGTAGAGCCGCCAGCTCAGCTCCCAACGGGGGGCTGGTAACCAGGTCGAAGCCCAGTAGGGATTGAACGAATAGAAGTTTGAGCCCTGATTGAGGTCCCGGTGCTTGTCATACTTCCCTGTGGGCAGGATCACATCTAGGGCGATGCGATTGGCCAGCACCGGTCGACCGTGTTCGTCCACCAGCGGATCGAATACCATTTGTGGACCTGCGACGATGTCACCCAAACCAACGCCGTTATCTTTTAACTTCGGGCCGGCATCACCAAAATCACCGTCCAGTGAGACGATCGGCACGATCAGGTTCCAGCCTAGATGCGCCCCCTTCCAAATTTCTTGGGGCGAGTAGTAGCTGAATTGATTGAGCAACGTCGCGACGCTGATTTTGGGATTATCGAACTGCTTATTTTCATGGCCATTACTGTCCCGGAACGAACTGGCTTGGTCATACCTCAGGTACACCAGGTGACTGAGTCCCGTCGGGCCTGTAAACCCGTCATAGAAACTCGTAGAGCCCAAGTTGATACCGGCCGGCTCGTTGACCGAGGGCGGCGGGGGACCACTGGCCGCTTCCGCCGTAAATGAGATGGCGACTACGAGTAAACTCAAGGTGCTGCTGAGCAAGGTTTTCATAAGGCTGGCTCTATTGTTGGAGTTGTGAGCAGCTGGTTGCGCTGTGCATCTCCACTCTAGAAAGGCCTCAACCCTCGGTCTTTCTTGCAGCCGCCAAACCTGTCTGGGCGTGCCAAAGTGATTCGTCTCGGACGTTGGTCGAGATCAAATGCCATCTGTCAGCCAGAAATTTCGTCTACTTCTATGAGGACCTAAGCGAATGTCCAGAGAGCTCCAGAGTCCAAAAAAGCAATACATATCCGCCCATTCCAACCGACCCCCTGCACCCCTTCTACTCGATCTTTTACCCGCTATCGCCCCGCGCCCCGCGCGCGATAGAAGGGAAGAGTGAAAAGCGAAGGCGGCGTCTCGTTGAACCACCAAAAAGATGGCTGACTACGAAATGTTCATGGGTAGCTACTGCTTATTTAGGGGGGTTCAGAGCTTTACTCATAGCAACTACAAACATTCGCACCTCACTCTCAAGGTACATAGTGCTGCTCAAAATGCACGACAACGTTTTGCTTTATTTCAGAGCACAGCACCTTCACGCGGCGCTGGATGGATCCGTGTACAACGATCTTTCGCGATAGTGGCCCCGCCGCCAATCAGTTCGATCCAAATAACTAAGATCTGCGTGCTTGATCGATCTGGGCGCTCACTTTTGCCTTATAGGATCGGTTTAAAGCGCCATGTTGCCTTTGGGGTTACCCAAGGCCATTTGCACCTGTCGCATGAACCAACTGAGCGCTGTGGACTGGGTACTGCGATTGTGCCAGTGCAGGGTCACATCGAAGGCAGGAACCTCGAAAGGGAGTTCGAGCGTCTTGAGCTGACCTTGCAGCGGCCTTTGACAAAAGCTGTCGGCGATCTGGCTGGGAAGGATGACCAGTAGCTCAGTGCCCGGAATCAAGCGCGGAAGCACCGAGAAATGAGGCAGGCGCAGTTTGATCCGACGCTCCACACCCAGGCGTTGCAGTGCATCCTCAGCCATGCCGTGTCCCGAGGTGCGGGTGACCTGAACATGGGGTTCGGCCAGGAACTGCTGCATGTCCATGGTCTCACCGATGCGCGGATGGTCTGCATCCATTAGGCAGACGTAGCGCTCCTTCATCAGCACATGGGAGGCCATGCCGGTTTCGCTGAGCTTCCTGCTGCAGATCGCGGCGTCGATGTGGCCGTCGTTCAACCAGGTTCCGACCTGATCGATTTCGAGCGGTACCACCTCCAGTTCGATATTCGGCGCCAGGCTGCTCAGGTGTTCCATCAGCCGAGGCAAGAGTGCCATCTCGCCGAGGTCGGACAGCGCCAAGCGAAACTGGCGTTGCGAATGCCCAGGCTCGAATTTACGGGCTTCGCCCACTACCGACTCGATGCAGCGGGAAGCCTCCTTGAAGCCGCTGTAAAGCTGGCTGGCTAGCCGGGTTGGCTGCATACCCAGGCGATTGCGCACGAACAGGGCGTCATCGAACTGCTCCCTGAGCTTGGCCAGGGCGTAGCTCACGGAGGGCTGGGTGACGAACAGGCGTTGCGCGGTGGTCGTCACGCTCTGGGTTTCGTAAAGGGTGATGAAGGTGGTGATGAGGTTGAGGTCAAAACTGCTCATGGTCGCGCCTGTTCGTCATGGGGAATCGAGAGTGGCCCACTCCCACTGCCGTGAGTCCTCTTGGGGCTGCTTACAGAGATGCAATCATAGATGTGTTTTATGCAAAACTAGAAAAGCATTTATTTGATAGATTTTTGCGGAATTCCTAGAGTGGAAGTCTCACGACAGTCCCGGAATTGCGCCCCATGCCAACCATTCACTCTGCCGCCTATACGCTGCTTCGGCGCCACGGAATGACCACTCTCTTCGGTAATCCAGGTTCCAACGAACTGCCGTTCCTCAAAGCCTTTCCCGAAGACTTCCAGTACGTGCTGGGGCTGCATGAGGGCGCCGTGGTGGGTATGGCCGACGGTTACGCCTTGGCCAGCGGCAAGCCGGCTTTCGTCAACCTGCACGCGGCGGCAGGCACCGGTAATGGCATGGGAGCCCTGACCAACTCCTGGTACTCCCATAGTCCTTTGGTGATCACTGCCGGCCAGCAGGTCCGACCGATGATCGGTGTCGAGGCCATGCTGGCCAATGTCGACGCCGTGCAACTGCCCAAGCCGCTGGTGAAATGGAGCTACGAACCCGCCAACGCGCAGGACGTCCCTCGGGCGCTTAGCCAGGCCATCCACTATGCCAATACGACGCCTAAAGCGCCGGTGTACCTCTCGATCCCCTACGACGATTGGGATGCGCCGTGCGCACCGGGCGTCGAGCATCTGTTCGAGCGTCACGTACAGGTCGCCGGCAACCCCAACGCTGACCAGTTGCAGGCGTTGATCAAGCAGCTGGACCAGGCGCGAAATCCGGTACTGGTACTTGGGCCGGAGGTCGACGCCACCCTCAGCAATGGCGCCGCTGTGGCCTTGGCCGACAAACTCCACCTGCCAGTGTGGATCGCACCGTCAGCATCGCGTTGCCCATTCCCCACTCGTCATCCGAGTTTCCGTGGCGTGCTTCCCGCGGCCATCGCCGGGATCAGCAAGATACTCGAGGGCCATGACCTGATCGTGGTCGTCGGCGCTCCGGTATTCCGCTATCACCAGTTCGCCCCGGGAGACTACCTGCCGGTCGGTGCACGTCTGCTGCACATCACCTCCGACCCGCAGGAAGCGGCGCGGGCGCCGATGGGGGATGCCCTGATCGGCGATATTGCCGCGGCCTTGCAGGCACTGGCCGAGGGCGTGACCCAGCATTCCCGATGCTATCCCGAGCCGCTACCGGCGCCGCGGCCGATGGTTGATGAGCCTAGGCACCTGCGCCCTGAAACACTGTTCGATGTGCTCGATGCCGTGGCACCGGAAGACGCCATCTACGTCAAGGAATCGACCTCCACCACCAGCGCCTTCTGGGAGCGGATGAACCTGCGTCATCCCGGGAGCTATTACTTTCCTGCCGCGGGTGGCCTGGGCTTTGGCTTGCCTGCCGCCGTGGGGGTCCAGCTGGCGCAACCGCAGCGGCGGGTAATCGCGCTGATCGGCGATGGCTCGGCCAACTATGGCATCACCGCGCTCTGGACGGCTGCGCAGTACCGCGTGCCGGTGGTCTTCATCATCCTCAAGAACGGTACCTACGGCGCCCTGCGCTGGTTCGCCGGCGTGCTCAAGGCGGAAGACGCCCCAGGCCTGGACGTGCCCGGCCTGGATTTCTGTGCCATCGCGCAGGGCTATGGCGTGCGTGCCGTGCACGCCGACACCCGTGCAAGCTTCGAGGCGGCATTACGCGCGGCACTGGACGCGAATGAACCCACGGTAATCGAGGTACCGACCGTCACCATTGCGCCCCACTGATCTGCAGGGGCTACCACGGCCCCTGCAACTCCCTGACATAACAACAAGAAGAGCTGAAGATGACTCAGAAACGTGCGATGGACATTGCCGGGGCCGCGCCCCTTGGCAAGCTTCACTACACCCTGCTGTTCTGGTGTTCTTTCATCATGCTGTTCGATGGCTACGACCTGGTCATCTACGGCGCGGTGGTACCCCGTCTGATGGAGGAGTGGGCCTTGACGCCCGTGGTCGCCGGCTGGATGGGTAGCGCTGCGCTGTTCGGCATGATGTTCGGTGCAGTCGCGGTTGGCCCTCAGGCGGATCGCTTGGGGCGGCGCAAAGTAATCATTGGCTCGATCGGCCTCGCCAGCCTTTGTGCCTTTGGCACGGCCTTCACTTGGAATGCACCGAGCTTCGCCCTAGCGCGTTTCCTCACCGGAGTAGGGCTGGGTGGAGCGATTCCCAACATCGTTGCCTTGATGAATGACCTAGCGCCGACCACTCGACGCAGTTCGCTGACCACTATCATGCTCAGCTTTTATTCGGTTGGCGCGATGATTTCCGCTTTGGTCGCCATGCTTATCATCCCTCGTTATGGCTGGGAAGCGACCTTCATCATCGGCGGTCTGCCGCTGCTATTCCTGCCATGGTTGGCACGGCAGCTACCCGAGTCGCTGCACTATCTGCTTGAGAAGGATCGCACTGCCGCCAGCCAATTACTCACCCGCATCGACCCCCAGGTGGATACCCGCCAGGTCAACCTGGACGCACCGGTCAGGACTTCCTCCGCAGCGCCCCTCTCGCGTCTGTTCACCGAGGGCCGCGGGGTCGGCACCCTGTTCCTCTGGCTGGGCTTCGGTATGTGCCTGTTGATGGTTTACGGACTCAATACCTGGCTACCGAAGATCATGGTTGCCGGTGGCTTCGAGCTGGGTTCCAGCCTCATGTTCCTGGTGACCTTGAACCTAGGCGCTACGGCGGGAGCCTTGGGTGGCGGCTGGCTGGCTGATCGCTGGGGCTGCAAGCGGACGCTGATGCTGTTCTTCCTGCTTGCCGTAGTGTCCTTGTGCACCCTGGGCATCAAGCCTGGACCGTTGCTGCTGAACGTCATGTTGCTGATCGCTGGTGCCACCACCATTGGCACCTTGGCGGTAATCCATGCCTTCGCTGCCCAGCAATACCCCAGCGAAATCCGCTCTACCGGCGTCAGCTGGTGCTCGGCCATAGGCCGCTTTGGTGGGGTCGCAGGCCCCGCGCTAGGCGGGTTGATGTTGAGCATGAATTTGCCGCTGCAACTCAACTTCATCCTCTGCGCAGTGCCTGGCGTGATAGCTATCTTCGCGATCGCGATGATCCGCAAGGGGCGCAGTACGATGCCTGCCACGCCCGGGCGGGCATTGGATGTTCAATCCTGATAGCTGACGTCTCGAGTCCGTTTCACTGACACAAAGGAGCCGCAATGAAGATTGCGATTGTAGGTGCGGGAGCGATGGGAGGACTGTTTGGCGCCCGTCTGGCCTTGGCAGGGCAAGAGGTATCCTTCGTCGAGGCTTCCGCTCAAGCCATCGAGGTCATCTCCCGACAAGGCCTGCGGCTGGAGACTCCGGAGGTGCAGACGACCGTCCAGGTACCCATTGCCCGAGCAGCGCAGTTCTCTGGCTCCTTCGATCTGCTGGTGATCTTCACCAAAGGCTTTCACACCGCCGCGGCAATCGATTCGGTACGTCATCTGGTGGGGCCCGACACCTGGGCGCTGTCGGTACAGAATGGCCTGGGTAACGCCGACATTATCGCGAGCGTAGTGCCCGCTGAGCGGGTGATCGTCGGTATGACCAACCTGCCCGCTGATCTGGTGGCGCCCGGGGTGATCCACAGTCAGGGTGAGGGCCATATCAACCTCTGGTCTTTCAACGGAGAGGACGCTTCCAGGGTGCATGAGGTGGCCACTGTGTTCAGTCAGGCGGGTCTACCCTGTACGGCTGATTCGCAGGTACAGGTCGCGATCTGGGAAAAGGTTGCCTTCAATGCGGCACTCAACTCGGTGTGCGCCGTTACTCGCCAGACCGTAGGTGCCGTGGGCCGCTCCGCATACGGCCGGCAGGTGCTGGGTAATCTCGTTGAGGAGACGCTGGCTGTCGCCCGGGCGGCCGGGATCGCCGTCGACCGGCGGCGGGTCGAGGCGGCGGTGGACTATGCCTTGGCCAACCACCAGCAGCACAAGCCTTCGATGCTGCAGGACCTGGAGGCTGGGCGAAAGACCGAGATCGACTTCATCAATGGCGCGGTAGTGGCTCAAGGCAAGCGCCTGGAAGTCCCCACGCTTGTGTTGCAGGCGTTGTACAACCTGGTCAAGGTCAGTGAGGGCCAGGGCCAGGGCCAGGGCCAGGGCTAGCAGCCTTGCCAGCTATGCCCAGGCTGCCGAGCGGTATGGCCAAGGCTGGTTGAGGTCGGGGTCCGTGATACCAGGCGTTTGCACGAGTGGATGGGCTTTTTCCAGAGGCCGGCATTCTCCTTGACGAACTTAACAGCATTGAAGTGGGCGCCTTGGTCGAGCCTGGCGCCATCGCAGAGTCAGGTTGGCCCGCCTTGCGGGTCCGCGACGTTAATTTTCTGAAGGTCATCGACGACTCTTTCGACGATGCCCATATCGTCTAACAAGCAGAGGTAATTCATGACTCACCTTGCCAATCGATTCCCGGTCTTCGATCAACAGTTCATTGCTGGTCAGTGGCGTGATGGCCGCGATAGCAGTGTGCTGCAGGTGACCGATCCGTTCGACGGTAGCCAGTTGGCGCAAATTGTCCAGGCCGATCGTGACGACCTCGACGAGGCCTATCGCCAGGCTGCCGAAGCCCAGGTGAAGTGGGCCGCTACCGGTCCTGCCGAACGGGCAGCGGTGATGCATCGGGTGGTACAGCTGTTCGATGAGCATCGCGAAGCGATCATCGACTGGATCATCCGTGAATCCGGTAGCACCCGTATCAAGGCGCAGATCGAGTGGGGTGCGGCGCGCAGCATTACCCTGGAGTCGGCCTCCTTCCCGGCCCGGGTGCATGGTCGGCTATTGCCCTCCAACGTGCCCGGCAAGGAAAACCGCGTCTACCGCGAGGCGCTGGGCGTAGTCGGGGTGATCAGCCCCTGGAACTTCCCGCTGCATTTGTCGCAACGCTCGGTGGCACCCGCGTTGGCGTTGGGTAATGCGGTGGTGATCAAGCCGGCGAGCGACACCCCGGTCACGGGAGGCCTGCTGCTGGCCAGTCTTTACGAGGCGGCGGGCCTCCCCGCGGGACTGCTCAGCGTAGTGGTCGGCGCGGGAGCCAAGATCGGCGATGCCTTCGTCGAGCATGAGATACCGAAATTCATCTCCTTCACCGGCTCGACGCCGGTCGGTCTGAACATCGGCCGGCTGGCGTCGGGTGGCAAGCATCTCAAGCACGTCGCGCTCGAGCTGGGTGGCAACAGTCCCTTCGTGGTCTTGGCCGATGCCGATCTGGAGCAGGCTGTCAGCGCGGCGGTGATGGGCAAGTTCCTGCACCAGGGACAGATCTGCATGGCGATCAACCGGATCATCGTCGAGGAGGGGATTCATGATGCCTTCGTCCAGCGCTATGCCGAGAAGGTCAGGGCGCTGAAGGTCGGTGATCCGCACGACGCTGACACGGTGGTCGGTCCGATCATCAATGCCAAGCAGTTGCAGGGTTTGCTGCAAAAGGTCTCACGTGCCAAGGAGGAGGGTGCTCGCGCGGTGGTCGAAGGCGAGGTGCAAGGTCAGTTGCTGCCGCCACATGTGTTCGCCGATGTCACCCAGGACATGGAGATAGCCCGCGAAGAGATCTTCGGACCCCTCGTCGGTATCCAGCGTGCCCGCGATGAAGCCCACGCCCTGGAGTTGGCTAATGACAGCGAATTCGGTCTGTCCAGCGCGGTGTTCAGCGGCGATGTGGAGCGGGCAGTACGGTTCGCGCGGCAGGTCAAGGCCGGCATGACCCATGTCAACGACATCCCGGTGAATGACGAAGCCCATGCGCCCTTCGGCGGCGAAAAGAACTCGGGACTTGGCCGCTTCAATGGTGATTGGGCCATCGAAGAATTCACCACCGATCATTGGATCAGCGTGCAGGCCACTCCCCGCCATTACGCGTTCTAGGTTAGGTAGCCAAACCAGCCTCTCGCTCGGGTCAGCGGGAGGCTGGTGATTGGTAGCCAACAGGACGCCGGCCTGTATCAGCGGCGCTACGGGGCGATCCCGTAGCGCCGCTCCTCAAGACGTGCGGATCACCAGCTCCGCCGACAACCCTTCGACCGAGGCGCAGCCCAGGTTGGCCAAGGTTCGATTCATCTCATCCTGGAAGATGTCGAGCACCGCGCTCGCCCCCTTCTCTCCAGCGGCGGCAAGCCCATAGAGCAGGGGGCGGCCGATGAGTACACCACTGGCGCCTAGGGCGAGTGCCTTCACCACGTCAGACCCCCGGCGGAAGCCACTGTCGACCAGCACCTTACCGGGGTGCGCTTGAGCAATGTCCGGCAGCGTCGCTAGCGGCGAACAGCTAGCGTCCAGCTGGCGCCCACCGTGGTTCGACAGGATGACGCCGTCGGCGCCCAGTTCGATGCAGCGGGCCGCATCCTCAGGGTGCAGCACGCCCTTGACCAGTAAGCGATGGGGCCAACGCTGCCGCAGTCGCTGCAGGGCGTTCCAATCGAAGCTCGCATCCATCTTCCGCGAGAGCAGGGCGGCCTGTAGTTCCACGTCATAGGCTTCCCGGCTGGCGAAATTGGCCATCTGCGGCATGCCCCCTGTGAGCAGGCGCCAAGACCAACGCGGATGTAGCATGCCATCCAGTATCACCCTGGGGCTGTACTTGAACGGCAGGCCGAAGCCGCTGCGCAGGTCGCGCTCTCGCTTGCCGTTGACCGCAACGTCGGTAGTCAGGACCAGGGTTCGATAGCCCGCCGCCAGTGCCCGGGCGACGAGCTGATCGGCAAGGGTAGGGTGCACCACGTACAGCTGGAACCAGAGGTCGCCACCGACCTGGTCGGCCACCTCTTCGATGGAGGCATTGGCTGCGGTGGACAGAATGAAGGGAATGTCCGCCTGCTTGGCCGCGCGGGCGAGTTCGAGATCGCCCTTCGGCCAGAAGGCTCCATTGAGCCCCATGGGTGCCACCATCAGGGGTAATGCCTGGCGTTTGCCGAACACCTGAGTCGTAAGACTCCGCTCGGCCACGTTCACCAGGCGCCGCGGCAGAAATTCCAGGCGGTCGAAGGCCTGCCTATTGCGCTGGAGGCCTTTCTCGTCATCCGCGCCGCCGTCCAGGTAGTCGAACACCATCCTGGGTAACCGTTTCCGAGCCAGTTCTCGATAGCCTTCGACGTTAAAAGCTGAGCGCATGACATCCCTCAAGGCAGAACCCGATCAAAATGGACTTCAATCTAGGTAGTCGCAAAAGATTCATCAAATCGATAGTTGATGATGCTTGTATAAGAACTGTCTATAGATTGAGCAGCGATGTCGCTTCTGCCTCCGTACGGGATGACCGGGCGGAGCAAGGCCGCCATGGCAGGCGGCTGCATCCTGGCCTAGGAACCTTTCTTTAGGCGCTGGCTACGTCGGTAGGCGTCATCGCCAGTTCCGGATTTTTGCTCGGCGCCGTTTCCTTCAGGAACAGGCCGAACGCCGCCGCGAGCAGCGACACCACGCCGACGATCAGTATCGGCACGATCAGGCCGAAGTGGTCCGCCAGGCTGCCGGCGACGATGGGCATTGCTACGCCGCCGATGATTTCGCTGACGCCCGTGGGCACCCCAACTGCCGCCCCCGTCACCTGGCTCGGCACGGACTCGGCCGGAATGATCGCCAGGAACAGCGGCGCGATCCCAAAACCAAAGACACCGGCCAGGAACAGGATCGAGAACATCACGAGCGAACTCGCGTGACTCATCGCGAAAGTAAGCATCAAGGCGCCGTAGATAGCTGCGCAGATCACCAGCACCGGTTTACGATCGAGGCGATCGGAGAGCGCAGGGATGGCGATCATGCCGATGAAGCCACCGAATCCCCAGCCGGAGACGATGAGG
Source organism: Pseudomonas sp. RIT411 (assembly GCF_003057735.2). Taxonomy (NCBI): domain Bacteria; kingdom Pseudomonadati; phylum Pseudomonadota; class Gammaproteobacteria; order Pseudomonadales; family Pseudomonadaceae; genus Pseudomonas; species Pseudomonas sp. RIT411. Next base: position 7,224 of record NZ_QBIZ02000020.1, on the reverse strand, counting down.
CCCGTCTCCGCCAGTGACAGCCCCACGACCTGGGTCAGATAGAGCGCCACGAAGGTGGAGAAAACGAATAGCCCGGTCTGGAACAGCGAGCCAATCACGGTGCTCACCCAGATATTCCTGTACCTGAGTACCGACGTCGCGCCTTTACGGGGGTGTTCAGGGGTAAGGATGGCAGCGCGCCTGGGCTCCTTCATCACCTTCGCCAGAATCAGCGTCAAGATCAGCCTAGGTACACCCAGGATGAAGAACACCCATTGCCATGACAGGTATTGGGTTAGCTGGGTAGCGATGATAGGACCCAGGCCGATACCCAGCAGCGGGAAGAAGGCTTGGTGAATGCCCAGGTTCATGCCCCTGCGCGTTGGTGAAGAAATTTGCGCCAGTGTTGCAACGCTGGTGCTGAAGACGCCACCTTCGCCTATCCCCAGTAGTCCCCGTACCACCAGCATCCCGGTGAAGCTCTTGATTGCCCCGGTCAGCCACGCCATGAGCGAGAAGAACACGCCCGAGCAAATCAGTACCTTCTTACGTCCATAGCGATCGCTGACGCTGCCCAGTACCCAGGTAGAGAGAGCCCAGGTCAAGGCCAAGATGGACGCGATGGCCCCGGCCTGGGTGTTGTTCAGACCCAACTCCGGGATCAGGATCGGGAAGAGATAAACGACAACCAAGCGATCCAGACCCACTACACCGAACAGAATGGCCAATAACCAGACCATCTTCCATTCATAAGAGGATAACGTGCTCATAGATAATCGATCTCCGTGCGGTCGAGGTTAGGTACGCCCATCAGTCCGAAAAGTCGTCGGTGTGTTTGTCTAGAGAAGAAGACTCATCGCTGTGGTGGCTAGTGGCCTTGTTCACGACGGGACGGCGGCTCTGGCGATCGATCACCAGCCGGGTGATGTCGCTTCTGGAGTAGTGGCCTACTGGGTCTGCGGCGACCTTCGCCAGGGTGACGGCAGCCAGGTCGACCTGCGCATAGAGCAGGCCTTCTTCATCCACCGGTAGCGGGGTGGCGAGTTCTGCGCCATCGGGGCCATAGATCCGCGCGTAGCCGCCGCCGGCCTTGAGCAATCCTCGTGACTCCTCCGAGGTGCAGAGCAGCTCGATCACGTCGCTGGACACCATGCCGCAGGGGGCCAGGACGAAGCACTGGCCTTCGACCGCATAGGTTCTGCTCACGGCATTGTTGACGTCGCCACTGATCGCCGGGGTGACCTCGTTGTACAACGAAAAGCCTGGCCAGGCAGCGATATGAACCTCTTCGTGCTCGCTGAACATCGCGAACTTCGCCAGCGGCTGGATGTGTTCCCAGCAGCACAGAGATCCCATCTTGCCGAGAGCGGTCGGGTGGACCTGGATGTCGCTGCCGTCGCCTTCACCAAAGACCATTCTCTCGGCGACGGTGGGTTTCAACTTGCGGCGAGTCCCCAGGGTTTTACCCTCGTCATCGATCAGCGCTTGCCCCATGTAGAGGCTGCCGCCGTCTTTCTCGGTATAGCCGATGGAAACGAAGATCTTGTTGTCCCTGGCGCAGGCTTCGAGCCTTTTGAACTCTTCGCTGCCCACCACCAGGGCCTCCTGGTGATACTTGAGCATGAACTGCATGGCCTAGGCAGGCGTACCCAGCCAAAAGAACCAGGGATACCCGGGCACGAAGTTTTCTGGAAAGGCGATCAGCCGGGCGCCATTACGCGCCGCTTCTTCGATGTAGCGAATGCACTTATCAAGGGTGGCGTCGCGATTCATGAAAACCGGCGCGGCTTGTACAACGGCCACCTTGTAAGCGCTGTGAATGACATTCATAGGGGTCTCGATCCGAAGGAGTGGGCGATGATCGAGATGGTTAGGCAAAGAGACGCCAAGTGCTGTGCTCAGCGTCTTGCCGATCTTGCTCCTGTTTCCGTGATGGGCTGCCTACTGGGTTCCCGCTACAGGGATCTGCAGGCGTTACCAAAGGTGGCGATGTAACACCCGACGTTGGTTAGCGCGCTCTACGATGTTCTGTCCTGAGGCAAAAGGGCGCTTTCGTGCCCTCATCCAGCGCAGTAGAGCCTGCGCCAGCCCTGATTCACGCTCATTTTTATCTCGCTCTTCCTCATTTTTCGTCTGCATCTCCTGCAGATCGGGAAAACGGCGCTTATGGCGCCCATCTTGCTAGTCAGCCGCTACATTACTGATGCTTCAGCGTGATGGAAGATGCTCAATACACTCACCACGAGCGATGTGCCGCCGTCGGATCGCCAGGCCTTCTGGCGTCAAGTGATTGCCGATCGCTTCATGGCCTTGGATTTCGAGTCCAGGAACGCTGTCCCTTTTGCCGCGAATCTCGATGTCCTGCAGTTGGCGAATCTTGATCTGATGCGGTTGGAAGCGTCGGCGCACGCCGTGGCGAGAAGCAGCAAGCTGGTGCAGAAGGACGCGTCGGACTTCTTCATGCTCAGTTATCAGCGCCGGGGCGAGGGGGTGCTGGAGCAAGACGAGAAGGTATCAATACAGACTGCGGGAGATTTCGTCCTCTATGACAGCAGGCGACCGTTCGCCATGTCCTACAGCGGAGACTTCTGCAAGTACGTGATTCGCATACCTCGAGCGAAACTGCAGGCTCATATCTCCCAGCCTCAACGGCTGTGTGGCATGACCGTCAGCAAGGATTCAGAGGCGGGGCTCGTACTGGGCGCGATGCTCAGCGCGCTGTTTTCCGGCCCGGCCTCATCCAGCGTCTCCGTTCAGGAGTCTTTGGCCAGGGCGTTTATCGAGGTGACCATCGGTGGACTGCAATCCATACCCGAGGCCCCAGGGGCGGAATGCAGCAAGTTGCAGACGTTCCACCTGCATAGAGTCAAGCGCTACATCCTGGACAATCTGCAGGATCCCAACCTCAACGTGGAACGTATTTCCGCGGATCTCAAGCTCTCGATGAGTTCGCTTTATCGGATTTTCGAATCCGAACGCCTGACACTGTCGCAATGGATCTGGCACCGGCGCCTGGAGAATTGCAAGCGCGACCTGCTGTGCAAACATCTCGCCCATAAGCACATTGGCGATATCGCGTTTGACTGGGGCTACAGCAGCTGTGCGCATTTCAGTCGCGTCTTCAAAAAAGAAACCGGAATGACGCCCAAGGAATTTCGGCTAAAGGCTGCGCACTCTTGCTGAGGACGTTCGGTCTGGTGCGTATTGCTCGGATGGCCCGCCAGATAGGGAGGTCAGCGTGCTTGACGTCAAGGTTGACCTGACCTGTAACGAGCTGGACCTCTTCACCCAGGTGGTTTGGCGGTTGCGCCATGCCGGCGGGTGCGAGGAAGAGGTCAGGCGGCAGATCCTGCTGGATGTCACGCAGCTCCTCAAATCCGATTACGGCGCGTCCTATGTCTATGACGAGCGGAAAGACGTTTCCACCCGCTGCGTTTCGCTGAATATCGACCAGGTCAAACTCGGCGAGTACCAGGCTCATCACCACCTCGCCGACTGCATTACCCGGAAGATGAGGGCTCAACGCCAAGCCGCGCGCGTGGACGATGTGATCGACCGGAGGGCGCTGGAAGCCAGTGAGCACTACAACGAATTCCTAAAGCCGTGCGGGATGCACTACGGGATCAATGTATTTTTTTTCCAGGGTGGCAGAGACATCGGTGACCTGCGCATCTGGCGAGGTGCCGATCAACCTCCTTTTGGCATCAGGGATGTCCTGCTGCTCAAGGCCTTGACCCCTTATTTCGAGGAGTCGCTGTCTCCGGCCCGGCAGCCGCCATCCCTGTTGACGCGACGTGAACAGGCGGTCGTGGAGCATGTCGCGGCCGGTTGTAGCGACAAGGAAATCGCCCGCTTGATGGGCATAGGTTTCACCACGGTGCGAACGCATCTGAAAAACGCCATGCACAAGACTGGCGCGAGCAACAGGACCGACCTTGCGGTACGGGGTCGACCGCAGTAGCGGCTCCTCAAATATGAGGATTTTGGCCAAATCCAGCGTGTGAATAAATGAGTTGTCGATGCCAGTCGAGCATCGGGCAGACCTCAGGATTTCACCGTGATGAACAAGTCTCCCTTTCTGGCCTTGGCGATTGCCTTGGCGAACTCGAGCGCCTTCGCGGCGCTACCGGCTACCCCGCTTTACCGCCTCAGTGCGGAAGAAACCGCCAAGCTGATCTGCAACAAGCAGGTTTCCAGCGAAGAGGTTGTCAGGTATTGGCTGGACCGTGTGGATGCTCACCCCGAACTCAATGCCTTCATCTCCCTGGACCACCCGCGGGCGATCGCCGAGGCGAAGAAAGCGGACGCCCGGCTCACCAGCGGCGGCCAATGTCGTCCCCTTGAAGGCGTGCCGATTGCCATCAAGGACAACATCCAGGTGGTGGGCTTCGCCAACACCGCCGGCACGCCCGCCTTGCGGCAATTCATGCCCAAGGTGAATGCGCCCATTATCGACAAGCTGGAAGCGGCCGGCGCGATCATCGTTGGCAAGACCAACATGCACGAGCTGGCGTTCGGGGCGACTGGATATAACGTTGCCTACCACGTAGGTAACGTCGTTGGTGTACGCAACGCCTTCGACCAGTCGCGCATCGCCGGCGGATCTTCCTCGGGCAGCGCCGCGGCCCTCGGCGCCCGGCTGGTGCCGATCGCCATGGGTACCGACACCGGCGGATCGACACGCGAGCCCTGCGCCCTGAATGGCTGCCTTGGCTTCCGTCCTACCGTGGGTCGTTACAGCGGTGCAGGCATCACTCCCATTTCGTCCACTCGTGATACCGCCGGGCCGATGGCGAACAGCCTGGGTGACATCGTGCTGATGGATTCCGTGCTCAGCGGCAAAACCCCGCTGCCCGCCAAGCCGGCCAGACAGATTCGCCTCGGATTGCCCGATTACTTCTGGGCCGATCTGGACAGCGACGTCGCCGGAAAAGCCGAGCAAGCCCTGGCCAAGCTCAAGGCCGCGGGTGTGCAGTTGATACCCGTGCAGATGCCCGGCATGAAAAACCTCGTGGCAGCGGTGGCGACGCCCGTCGCGATCGTCGAAGCGAAGAGGGCGCTCACGGCCTATTTGAAAGAGCAGGGCACCGGGGTCTCGTTCGAACAGCTGACGTCTGGGATCGCGAGCCCTGATGTCAAAGCCATTTTCGAGACCATGGTGGTACCGGTAACCGTACCGGATGCAACAGGAAGGATGGTGCCGGGACAGCCGCTCTACGAGAAGGCAATCAAGCAGGGCGTTCCCGCGTTGGCAGCGGTTTATGAGCAGACCTTCCAGCAACACAAACTCGATGCCTTACTGTTTCCCGCCGTGCCGGAAGTCGCCATCAAGAGCGGGCCAGGGGCGGGCACTCCAGACCACTTCCTTCGCATCATCAGGAACTCGGATCCCGGCAGTAACGTGAAGATGCCTGGCCTGAGTATCCCGGTCGGTCTTGGCGAAGAAACGAAACTTCCGGTGGGTATGGAGATAGATGCCCTGCCAGGCCAGGACGATCAACTGCTCGCCATAGGTCGCACCCTCGAGTCCATCTGGGGGCCAGGCCCCATTCCCGCTATCGCTCGTTAATCACCGCCGATCATCATTCATAAACGGTTTGGACAAATCATGAAAAAGAACAAGGGTTCAGGGCGCCCGTGTGCCCGTCGTTTTTGTGTGAATGCAGTACTGGCGTCTATTGGTATTGCCGCTGGGGGTTTCGCTGGAGCTGATGACAGCGCGTTCAAACCGCATGTCGTCATCACCAACCAGACGCTCAAGAACCTGGACATCGGCCCCCGGCCTTATAGCGTTGCAAATGCCGGCGCCATCTTCGTGGGGGCGGATCTGGATCTGGGCAAATTGCTGGATAACCAGGCCGGCACCCTGAAGTTCGATTACACCTTCTTTCCCTGGATGCACAATGCAGGGATTCCCGCCCAGGACCATTGGCAGGGCGCGGTTGGCAGTGGCTTGGCCGGCTCCGTCATGCACAACGATATCGATACGGGCTACCTGTCGCTCTTCGCCTACGAGCAAAAGCTTCTCGATGGACAGTTGCAGGTGACGGCAGGGCGTACCAACGCCAAGCGTTACTTCTATCTCTCCAATTGTGGCGCCATCGTTGCCTGCAACGACCCGCTGGTCGAGTACACAACTGGCATCCTTCCATTTCCCTAAGGCAGCTGGGGCGGATACGCGAAGTATCAGGTGAACGACCGCTGGTACGTGCATGGAGGGGCGTTCGAGTCGAATCCCAACGACTATCTCGACAAGACCCACGGGTGGCACTGGAATCCCGATAATGCCAGCGGGGTCACCAGTCTTGCGGGTATCGGCGTTGAGCAGACCATTGCCCAAGATCCCTATCCTTACCACTATGAGCTCAACGGTTTCTTCAATAGCGCTGAGCAGGTAGACATTTCTGATGGCACGAAGCATCGAGGTAGCAGCGGCGCAATTTTCCGTTTCCGGCAGACCATCGCACGCGATGAAGTTGCGGATGCTCAGTCGCTTGGCCAGGCCTGGCAGGTATTCGGCGCCTGGTCATTCAATGCGGACGACTCTCAACCCTTCCAGCACTTTGTGGAGGCCGGAGTAACCCGGGTGGGACCGTTTGGTCGGCCACAGGATTCCATCAGTTTGAAGGCAAGTTATCTGCGGCTGTCGGAAAAGCAGTACGACTACCAGAACCAGCAACGCCTTGATGTCACAGGGCGGGATCAACACATGTCCAGAGGGGAGTCACGCGTCGAGCTCAATATGCATTGGCAGGCGACGCGCTATCTGGCGTTCGAACCAAGCGTCCAATACATTTTCAATCCGAGCAATTTTTACAACCCAGTCTCCGAGGTCAGCGGAAATGGCACTGTGTTAGGCCTACTGGTGGTGTATGACTTCGGATCACACATTGGTCTCTGATTGGGCCGCCGCACAGAATACCGAGTGGTTGCGTCGATAATCTCATTGACGTTCGATCTGAAGTGATAGACGGCCCGCTATAAGTTAGCTAAGCCTGCGCGGTATATCGCATTTGTTTCAGCCGCGCAGCGCTTAGGGGACAAGCAATAGTACGAAAGCCGGCGTTCCGCTTCAAAGTAAGCCTAGCTCCTTACCTTCTCGGCACGCTGCTGGAGCTTCGACCGCGATCAGCACGCCTACCTTTTAAGGGAGCAATTCTTCTAGTCACGGATGCCTATAGAAGCGCCTTCATTGCGATAGAGATGTGCCTCTGTCGGCAATAAGTGTCCCTTCTGCTGTTAAAA